>JABWAJ010000600.1 GCA_013361075.1 Saprospiraceae bacterium
TCCAATACCATTTCAAGGGTCAATGGCAACTGGCAGTCATTTGCCAAACTGATGTGGATGTCGTCATAACAGGCTAAATTGGAGGATCCGGAGCAGGCAGTGCCTTGAAAAACAGCTGCCTGGGACAGCAGTGGAGACAATTCGCCCACCCCATTTAATGCTAAAGCGGTCGTAGGTAAATCGCCAATTTGGATGGTAGAACTACCCGTGCCAATCACCCGAAAAACGAGACGGAATAATTCTTCCCCAGGGCTGTAGGTTAACGGCGTCATCGTTGGTTCGGTCCAAACAAAGGCGAGGCGGCCGTTGGCACGTACCTGGTCCAGATTAAGACTAAAGGATGCGCCTGAAAAATTTCCGCCGGGTACGACCGATTGAAATTCCAGTACTGCCGGATCCCAGCTTGTACTGAATTGCAAACCGGTCAGGTCTGTAAAATTATTTGCCGTAACCGGCACTTCAACGAAGTCGCAAAGGCAGCCTGGCGCCACCGGCACCTGGGGACTTACCGTTACAAAAGCCGGCTGAAGTATGGGGGTACTGCACGTTTGGACAGCACCTGGCCAAACGGCAATGAAATCGGCTTCCGTATCCGAAGAAAGTTGATCAATGATGTATTCATCTTCATAGCCTAACTGCAGGGGCAAAGCATAAACTCCGGCGGGCAAAATATTCCATTTGGGGTTCAATGGTTCTCCTCTGATGGCCCGGCTCATTAATACCGCGTCGAAAGTTGTTAAAGAAGCGTTGCTATTCATGTCATAAACCACCGCTTCGCAAGTGGAGTTTAATGGCTCAATGCCCAATATCCATTTTATTAACTTCACCAAATCAGCAACCGTGACCGTAGTAGCCGGTGGTGTTGGTTCAATTGCCTTTTCAGCTGAAACAACCGCGAGTACCCCATACGGAACATCCTCAATTTCATAGGAACCATCCGGTTGGTTGAGTTGATTCACATACACATTTCCCTCGATGATGACATTCACATCCTGTAAGGGACTGCCATCGTATTTCAGCACATCGCCAAAAATACGCAGGGGTTCGGAAGAAACGGTAGCCGTATGGTATGTATAAGCCCTGCTGCTAAATTCCATACAAAAAGACCCTCCTGGCACTGCATCTGCATGCAGGGCATCCAGATCACTGGAATGGCCGGCGGCAATAAGGTTTTGTAAGTAATCTTCAACAGCGGCAGGCAGATTGCAATGGCTGTAAGAAAGGCCGTAAACCTGATACGTTCCTCCGGACAACACACTAAAATCAAAATTGCCGAAAGCAGGATCGCTGTCTGTTTGATAAGTCACAATTTTATCAGTTGCCCGATTGACCAGCAAAAAGGCATAATCGTATTCAGGGCCCGGCTCAGGGATGCTGGTTTCAAAATAAGTGGGCTGAAAAACCACTTCATTCCCGGTGCTGACATCGGTGAGGTCTGTTCCTGCTGTCCAGGGAAGCAGACCGGGAACAGCGGCATTGTTGACCAGGTATCCGGCTTGGGCGGCACATTCCGTGCAAAGGGATTCGTTGATTTGCGGGCCGATGGCCAAGGTCTGCGAATTAATGGCATTTAACAGCGGTTCAACGTTCGACCCATTCAGGTTAGCACGCTTCAGTTCACTTGTTCCGTGGTCATTCCACACCAATTTTTGGTTGACCGGATCAACAACCATCGCTCGAACTGTACCTATATCGGTCGTGATTAGGTCCTCCACATTGGACCCATCCAGATTGGCCCTTTGGATTTTTCCGTTGGCTCCAACAAACGACCAATAGACCTTATCCCCACCCAGCGCCAGGCAGACAAAGCGCTCCCCGCTGGCCAGGGTTTCCACATTCCCCCCGCCTATGTCTGCACGCTGAACGAAGCCCCCCCCTGGTAGCAAGCCAAGATCTGCCCAGTATATTTTTCCGTTGCCCAGATCGAGGGCAATAGAATAAACCCGTTTGAGCGGCGCATCATTCTCTGTAACCACATCTTCTATGGTGGAACCATCCAGATTGGCCCGGCGAATAACCGGATTGGCAAGGTTGAGTTCAGACCAGTACATTTTCCCTCCGGCAAGGTCGAGCGCCAACCCCTGAGGGCTGACTAATCCAGATCCGTTTGGAATAATGGTCTCTATGCCTGAACCATCCGGATTGCATCTCCGAATGCTTCCATTGCTGGTCTCAGCGAAATATAATTTGTTGCTGACGGGGTCGTAGGCAAAACCGCCCGGATCGGCAAGTTCAGCCTGGAGCAAGGTTTGGATGTTGCTGCCGTTCAAATCAGCGCATAGGATGGCATGGGTCGCAGCATTTATCCAGTACATTTTCCCGGAGGCCCCATCCGGAGCAATATCGGTTGCTTCTGCGAGCCCCGAGGTGAGGAAGGAAAGGAGGTTTTGCCCGTCCAAATCAGCTCTGTAAATAATTCCGGCGCAGTTATCCGCCCAGTAAATATGTCCGTTCACGAGATCTAAAGACACGTCTTGCGGACACCCTCCTGCGGGAGCCAATAGCATAAATTGAGAGCCATCTAAATTGGTTCTGGCGATTTCTCCATTCCCCGTCACCAGGTATTGTTTCCCCTGATTGACATCCAGCGTAAGTCCGGAGACAAAAAGATCCGGCTCACTCAGCACCACTTCCTGATTTGTTCCATCGAAATCGCCTTTAAAAATGGTGCTGGAGTTCACATCATACCAGTATATTTTTCCCGAGGCAAGGTCTAAGTCCCAACCGAAAATTAAATCCAGTCCTGTACTCAGCTGGGTCAGGTTGCTGCCGTCCAGCCCGATCCTGTGGAGTTGCAGGTCTACCCCAATAAAATAAAGGAAGCCAGCCTGGACATCTAATTTTATTTTACCTGAGGTGCCACTATTGCTGGCGAGTGCTAACGTCTCCGTTCCGCTGCCATCTAAGTTGCTACGCCGGATGGCTCCCGTCTCTTCCGACCAATATAGTTTTCCGCCAATCGGGTCAAGGTCAAGCCCGTTAGGGTTTTTAATTTCGGAAACAAGCACGTCCTGAGGGTTGGCCCCATTCAGACTGGCCCGTTGAATTTTTGTAAAGGCGGGAATTTCTTCTGCCCAGTAAATTTTGTTTTGTGCATAGATGCATAGCGTGATGCTCCAGACAAACATGGCAAGTGCAGCTTTTTTCATAAGGGTTCAGTTTTTTGTATCCTAAAAACCAGGCGGGAGGACTATATGGTTATATATGAATGATCTGTGTATTATTGCAAAATTACAAAAAAGAAATTCGCCGAATGCATGTAACTGAAATTCGGGTGCTTTTTCCTGATATTCGGTTAACTTAGTTTGCCAGGCAAAGCACCAGGCCACTACCTAACATTAGGTATAAC
>JABWAJ010000601.1 GCA_013361075.1 Saprospiraceae bacterium
GCCACCGCAAAATGGTTGGCTGCATGAGAAGAAGTAAAGCTGTATCCGCCTCCGCAATGCACCAATACCTTCACCTGTTCTTTTATTTTCGGTTCATTACAGGGACGCAGGCGCTCCACGTTTTCCTTGATAAGCCTGCTGCTGGTGAGATCCGATAAACCGGCAGCAAGAATAACGGCAAGAATAAAAAATGCTCCTTTGGCTGTTCCGAATTTCCAGACCACAAACCCGGAAAGCAAAACATACAGCGGCGTCCAGAAAAAGCGATCCCGCCAGTATGGCATCAAGGCGTCGAGCCATGGAGTATGCCACACATCATTGATGAGAAAAAAAAGGGCGCGATCAAATTCAAGAAGTGCGGTCATATTTTTTGCATTCAAGATCTTGCTTGAAGTAGCTGCGCAAATATATGGGACACACAGGCATAAATCCTGTTTCAAATCTTAATTTTGCATTGTCATTTTTGAAACCCTGCGGGGGCGAAGCACGTAACTATCATAAAATAAGAGGATTAGCTTGTGGCATTAATTAAATCTATTTCCGGGATTCGGGGCACCATAGGAGGTCCTGCGGGTGAAAACCTAACCCCACAAGACATCGTGGACTGTACAGCAGGATTTGGCGAATTGATCCTGCAAAGCGGAGCTCCGGCTTCTGTTGTTGTAGGGCGCGACGCCCGCGTTTCAGGAGAAATGGTCAGCCATTTGGTCGTTCAAACCCTTATTGCGCAAGGCATCTCGGTTTTGGATCTGGGGCTTTCAACTACGCCTACCGTGGAAATGGCCGTTACCCATCTGGGTGCCGGTGCAGGCATCATCATCACAGCAAGCCACAACCCTGCCCATTGGAATGCCTTGAAATTTCTGAACCAGCACGGAGAATTCATTTCAGCTGAAAATGGCCGGCAACTGCTGGAATTCATTGAAGCCGGGAACATCCATTATGCGGATGTAGAAAATCTGGGACAATACCGGCAAGTAGAAGGTATGATTGCGCACCACATTGAGCAAATCCTTGCGTTGCCGTTTGTGGAAACAGATATCGTCAGGGATCGCAAGTTTAAAGTAGTTGTGGATTGCATCAACTCTACCGGCGCCATTGCCGTTCCGCCTCTTTTGGAAGCACTGGGGTGTGAGTATGTGCTGCTGAATGCCGAAGTAAATGGCCGGTTTGCACACAATCCGGAGCCTTTGCCTGCGCATCTGGAAAGCCTGTGCAGCCAGGTCGTTGCTGAAAAGGCAGACCTTGGAATTGCCGTGGACCCCGATGTCGACCGGCTGGCACTGGTCTGTGAAGACGGCAGCCTTTTTGGAGAAGAATACACTCTGGTCGCCGTGGCCGATTACATTTTACAAAAACAACCGGGGGGCAACACGGTATCCAATCTATCTTCGTCCAGGGCCCTGCGCGACGTAACCCAAAAATATGGTGGCCAATACTTTGCCGCAGCTGTTGGCGAGGTTAATGTTGTAGCCAAAATGAAAGCAACCGGAGCCTTAATTGGCGGCGAGGGAAACGGCGGGGTGATCGTCCCCGATTTGCACTACGGACGCGATGCCCTGGCCGGAATCGCCCTCGTGCTCAGCCAGCTGGCATCTTCCGGACAATCCCTGCTGGGCTTAAAAAGCACCTACCCCGATTATCACATGATCAAAGACAAAATTACACTGCCTCCGGGTACAGACATGGAGCAATTGCTGTCCAGGTTGCATGAAAAATATGCAACGGAAAATTGCACCACTATTGACGGACTAAAAATAGATTTTCAGGATAGCTGGGTTCATTTGCGGCAATCCAACACCGAGCCAATCATCCGGGTTTATGCAGAAGCGCGGGAAGTAGCCCAGGCCCAGGAACTGGCTGATAAAATCAAACACGATGCACAAGCACTTTTATGATTCAAAACCGATATTTTTTTCACTACTACAAATTTAACATCCATGAAAAAAGTCATCCTATCCCTCATCGTCCTGCACACACTTGCTTTTCAATGCGACCCCGGAACCGGTATTTATGATACCAATGCCCGCGACATGGAGATCATTACAGGTTTTCAGGTTCGTGCCGCCAATGGCATTGAGTTGCAGAAGTTCGGTAATCCGAACTCAAAAACCGGAGGTATTGCCACTTCCCCCAATCCGGCAAATGCTTCAATCTCAGGAACAGGCCCAGATATTGTCCGTAAGGTATGGTTTGTACCCGGTCTTCTGGAATATGATTTCCAGGGAGTTGAGTTTGATATTTTGTACCAGAATCACCTTTACCCGGAAACTGAAATTGAAGAAAACCGCGTCCGGTTCTACACACCTAATTCAGCGTACTTCTTCATCAATGTCAGTGAGGTGCCGTCTGGTTATTATCGTGTCTTTTATCAGTTGGATAATGGAGAGTTGCTCTGGGACAACCTCTATATTGACCACGAAAGACCTTTTCAGGAGAGCGTTGACCAATTGGCCGGCGTCTGGGATTAATCTTCAAAGCTACCTTCGCCTTAACCATATACACATACACCATGAAAAGAGTTTTTTTAGACAACGCAGCTACAACTACCCTTCACCCTGAAGTGATCGAAGCGATGTTAGATGCCATGGACGGCCGTTTTGGCAATCCCTCCTCCATCCATGCGGAAGGCCGTGCGGCCAGAGCCGCCCTGGAGCAGGCGCGCAAAACAGTAGCCCGGTACATCGGCGCTTCCATTGGTGAGGTATTTTTTACTTCCGGGGGTACAGAATCCAATAATATGGCACTTAAATGCGCCGTACGGGACCTGGGCGTGGTACGCATCATTAGTTCGCCTACCGAACACCATTGCGTGCTCCATTCTCTAGAAACGATCGAGCGAAGCGGTAAAGCCAGAATAGACTTTGTGGAAGTAGATGCGAAGGGTCATGTAGTGATGTCCCATCTGGAAAAACTTTTGCAGGAAGACGCCGGAAAAACGCTGGTCTCCCTGATGCATTCCAATAATGAAATCGGCTCCATGATTGATCTGGAGGAAATATCAGGGTTATGCCAACGGTACCATGCATTGTTCCATACGGATACCGTTCAAACGATGGGATATTTCCCCATCAATGTTGGCCAAACACCCATCAATTTCCTTAGTGGCTCGGCACACAAATTTCATGGCCCAAAAGGAGTAGGTTTTGTTTACATCAATAAAGAGAATATCGTTCGTCCTTTTGTAGATGGCGGCTCACAGGAACGCAACATGCGCGGAGGGACCGAAAACTTTTACGGCATCATTGGCCTCGCAAAAGCCCTGCAAATTGCCTGCGACAACATGGAGTCCAACCGCCTGCAGATTACAACTGTTCGTAACTACTTCGCAGATCAGCTCCGTCA
>JABWAJ010000046.1 GCA_013361075.1 Saprospiraceae bacterium
CTTTGAAATGGGGATAATCGCCCGCATTGACAGTACCGACGCACAAAAAGGGATTAGCAGCCTGTTGGTCCACACCGCCGCGGGGCGCCATCCAATCATCCGCGAAAAAGCCATCGCTAAGGTAAAATCCCGCCCCGACTGGCAGGAAGAAATGGTGCGTTTGCTGAATGATGGCGACACCGGTGTTTTTTACTTTTTATCCAGCAATGCCGTAGAAAAAATGGACATTTTCCCGGCAGCCATCCACAAGGGCATTTTGGCCCAAACCGAAATGATTCGGGAAAGCATCCGAAACTGCAGCCATCGGGATCACTTGCGCAAGGATTCGTTTTTTTTTGAAATAAACGACCTCCTGAAAAGTTTAAAACCCTTTAAAAAAGCAGGTCACGATTTTACGCCTTCTTTGCAAGCCTTAAGAAACGCTTTTAACGAGCGGTGCGACTTTGATAAACCGAAATTTAATGTGATAAAGATGATTGAAAAGGCGATGTAGCCAATAAGGTCTATGTACGATGCATTTCAATTTTTCCACAACTACATTTTGCAGGATAAAAAACAAGCCTTAACTTGCCTGATATATATCGAATCCGGATATGACCATTACAGAGAACAGGGATACAATGCCCTTGCTTTTGGCGACAGGAGTGGAGGGCTTTGTTGTGTTTCAGACAGTAGTGATGGCGGGTATTGAGGTGTGATGGCGAAATTCAAATAGTAGCGATGGCGAAAATGATTTCGTTCGCGGTCACTAATAAAATGGAAGGCAACCAATTAAATTTAAACAAATGAATAAGACGACAACAGCTTTTTTATTGACAATTGCTTTCTTATCAAGTAGTTGCGCAAAAGTTTATTATAGCCCGGATGCCTGGTCAAGAGCACGTAGTCATCAGGTTATTGCAATTGCTCCACCAAAAGTTTCAATTGCTGCAAGGAAAAAAGTTGATGCTGAGGCTATGAAGGAACAGCAAAAAACAGAGTCAACAAATTTTCAAAAAGAGATGCAGAGTTGGCTTTTAAAGCGGAAAATGCAAAACCGGATACTCGTTGAAATACAAGATGTCGAAACTACAAATGCTAAGTTAAAAAAGGCAGGTTATTTTGACGACAACCCATTGTCACCAAATGAGATTTGTGAGGCATTAGGAGTTGATGGTGTAATCACCTCAAACTATTCTTTATCAAAACCAATGTCAGAGGGAGGGGCTATTGCATTAGGGATATTATTTGGAGTTTTTGGACCTACAAATAATACAAAAGTAACTCTTGAAATCCACGATAAGGAAACCAAAAAATTACTTTGGAATTACAACCATGAGATTTCTGGAAGTTTAGGAAGTACTCCTTCCCAATTAGTGGATAACTTGATGAGGTCTGCAAGTAAAAAGATGCCTTATATAATTGATTTAAATTGATGAACCGCCAATAAAGCGGAAAATATCAATAGCCCTTGTGCAGGGCTATTGATACTGTATTTGTGCTGGCTGACCACAACTCCAAGCTACTCCCGCTCCCCATCTTCTAAAACAAAACAAATGACCGCGAAACAAATACTCCTCAAATGGCTTGCCGAAGATGACTTGCAAAAAGTTGTTTCAGCCCTCTTTTTTTCTTGCTGATCAATACAAGGAGGAACAACTCCGCAATCAGGCTCCCTGCCGAAACAAGCCCGCATGTGAAGGTCTCCCGCTTTGGTCCAGACAAGTTATGACCTGAAGCATATTTGGACGACTGCGAGCTACCTGCGGGATCCTCCCGCATTTTCATCCTTTTGCCTCCATTTTTTATCTTTGCAAAAAACCACCGGCTGTGTTCACCGGAAAAATCAAAACTGATGACGACCAACTCCTTTTGCCCGCTGCTCCTGATCGGCCATCCGCGCCGGATTTTTTTCGTTTTTTTCTTCGCTGTTTTTTCCACCGGCCTGTTTGCGCAAAGCGATAAAGCGTTTCAGGTGGAGATGGGGGTAGAGCAGTACCTTGATTTTTCGGGATTAAAAGCAGCTGCGAGTGGATTTTTCATAGAGGGAAGATACCAGCACAGGCAAGTTGATTTTGGAATTAAAATCGGCAGTCCGCTTTGGACATACGGAACCGATGACAACCTTCGCTACTACACGGATGAATCGGTTATGTTAAACCGGCCTTTTTTTGGTGAGTTGCCTGCTTATTTTGAAGGATCTTTTCATTATAAACCCAATTTCAGGCATGCAAAACCTTTTTTCGGGATCGGCGGCCGTTACATACTACGGGAAGATCACCAAGAAGAATTCATTACTGCGTCGCAACATATTTACCATAAAGAAGAGTCGCCTTCTTATTTTGTACCCGTCATCAATGTTGGCTATTATTACAAAAACCTGAAATTTCAATTGAACTATATTTTTGGTAAAAACGTCAGATCCAAGGTGAATAATTACCAGGTCGTTCATTATGCGAATAATCTCAATGCAGGTATTTCCTATATTTTCGGTGTTGGCTCGCGTACTTCAAAACCTTCCTATGAAATGTCCTTCTCTCAAAAAGAGCGCGTTTTTCGCCCGCTGGCTTTTCGGCTGGAGGTTACACTCGGACACCAGGTTGCTTTTGGAAAATACGGCATTGGTTCTTCAATAAGTTCTTCTGTTGAGGCAAAGGCAAGGGTGAAAAACAACTTTCGGGTGGGCTTTCAAATAGCAGGCAGTTTTGCATTAGGTTTGGATCGGAAAAGCGAAGAAATTTACATCCATTCCGGGAATAAAATCTTCCTCCGTGATCTCAATGCAGGCAGTCAGCTTGTATCTTATGTGCTTTTTGGCGAACAGGTCCTCAAAAGCACGGTGAGTAAAGATATATTGGTTGTTGGTGCGGGATTGGGATTGTACAGGATAGAGGAATCCTATCAGAACTCCTACAAAGACAACGGCGTCACCATCGAACTACCGCCGCAACTCAAACAAGCCAGCCTTCCCGGCCTCCACCTCCGCGTCGGGCAGCGCTTCGGCGCGTTCAGCCACAGCGCTTTTGTGAATTTGATTCCAGGGCAGGTTCCTGTGACATTAGGGGTGCAACTGGGCTTGGGTTTAAATATTTTTGGAAAACAGCAGGCGGAGGTTAAATAAAAATTTTGTAATCCTTTCATCTCACTATTTCTACAGAATCAACGTAGTTCAATTGGCGCCAAGCTTTTTTCTATTCAACCGCTTTACCGGCGAGCATCGGTAGTGCATAACGCATTATCGTGTATAGCTCCCGACAGGGTTTGTCATTCTCGAAGAGAACCACAAAACAATAAACAGCTGTTCTTGTGTCGCAGACTCCCTATCAAGTGTGACAGAATAAGGCAGGGGGTAAAATGTGTCCCTAACGATCGCAGTTTCTTAGAAAAATATGCGTAGCCTGCACGCGCCGGTATCGTGGTTATCGTTCGCTAAGTTGACGATATTCCCCCCCAAACATACCCGCCTCCCATCCGGCGGTTCACGGACCAATGCCGCCAATTCTCAGCAAAGAACTCCCAATTTTCGCCCCTCCTGAAGAGAAACCCCAGAATAAGTGCAAAAAATACACTAATCTTGTAAGCTTATTCATCAAAACTATTTTGCTATGTTTTCTGCACTTAAAAACCTACCTAAACCGTTCATTTTGTTTTTTTCCTTCCTCTGTCTCGAACCCGCAATTGCCCAGGACGGAACCATCTATCCATTGAAAACGCCAGCCGAGCCAAATGCGATTCTGCTTGGCACAGGAGGCGTTGATGACCAACCCGCTTCTGAGACGTGGTTCCGGCAGTGGGGCGATCCGATGGCCCGTAACATCACAACTGCGACCCTTACTCCCTTTTTGCCAAAACGCGGAAAGGCAAACGGTGCTACCGTGATTGTGGCTCCCGGCGGAGGGTTTAGATGGCTCTCGATGGGTAACGAAGGCTGGGAAGTCGCAGAGGCGCTCGCAGCACAGGGAATCGCAGCTTTTGTGCTCAAGTACCGGCTCCATCCAACCCCAGTATCACTTGATGACTTTTCGGATTGGATGAACAGCCGTGCATTCGCGCCACCGCCTAAATCCACGGATTCTACCCAAACAGTGACGCCTCCGCGCCCGCCACAAATTGACCTTTCCAATCAATTGGAGGACGCAGAGGCTGCCTATGCCCTGATTGTAAAAAGGGCTGCGGAGTGGGGTGTTGATACCAACAGAATTGGCATGATTGGTTTTTCTGCCGGGGCCGGACTCACCATGCACTGTACGTTGAACTCCAAGACCATGAACCTGGCCTTCATTGGCCCGATCTATGGCGGAATGGGCCCGGTAGAGGTGCCCAAAGACGCTCCTCCCATGTTCAATGTCATCGCTACCGATGATTTTCTTTTCAGAGGCCAGTTTGGCGTCATAGATTCCTGGTACAAAGCCGGAATACCTGTTGAGTTTCACCTTTACCAAAATGGTGGTCACGGATTCGGGTTGGGCAATCCTAACCGGACAAGCAACCGCTGGTTTGATGCCTTTATGCAGTGGTTAAATGTAAATGGCTTTCTTGCAGCCGGATCCGGAAAGTAAAAAAAGCATACTCCTGAACTCATTTGGCGTGCGGAAATTGCACCGGTTACCGTGCTTCGAAGCATTGGTTTGCCCTGTCTGTAACCCCAAAAACCTCCCCCCTTCCACGGGATAATGCGCCATAATTCCGACAAAGATTTTCTCCTTTCACAGAACCTCTTTATTTTACCCTACAAAATCAACACTCACCACCTAATACGGGCAAGATGAAAAATCCGCTGTTCCTCTTTTTGCTGCTGTTGTGCAGCCCGCTTTTTTCGCAAAAAGTAAACGTTGAGCAACTCAAAGGCATGAAAATCCGCAACATCGGCCCGGCGGGCATGAGCGGGCGGGTGACGGCCATTGACGTTGTATTGTCGCAACCCGACATCATTTACGCCGGGGCAGCAAGCGGCGGCCTCTGGCGTTCTGCAAGCGGCGGCATCAACTGGGAACCGGTATTCGATCAGGCGCCCGTGCAATCCATCGGAGCGGTGAAAATCAACCAGAACAACCCCGCTGAAATCTGGGTGGGCACTGGCGAGGGCAACCCGCGCAACTCGCAAAACAGCGGCGAAGGCATTTTCAAAACCCTCGACGGCGGCAAAAACTGGCTGCGCATGGGCCTCGAAAATACCCGCACCATCCACCGCATCATCATTCACCGCGACGACCCGAATACGGTCTTCGCCGGAGCAACGGGTTCGGCCTGGGGGCCTAATCCGGAGCGTGGCGTATTCAAAACCACCGATGGCGGCAAAACCTGGCGCAAAGTCCTGTTTGTCAACGACTCTACCGGCTGTGCCGACCTCGTTGTGGATCCTTCCAACCCGAACAAACTCATTGCCGCCATGTGGGAATACGGCCGCAAACCCTGGACCTTCCACTCCGGTGGCCCGGGCTCCGGCCTCTACGTCAGTTTTGATGCCGGGGAAACCTGGACCAAACGCACCGATAAAGACGGCCTGCCCAAAGGCGACCTCGGGCGCATTGGCCTTGCGTTTGCTCCGTCCAAACCCAATATTGTGTACGCCTTAGTAGAAGCGAAAGAAAACGCCCTGTACAAAAGCTACGACGGCGGCTTCAAATGGGTAAAAATGGCCGTTTCCGACAAGGAAAACAGCAATGTGGGCGACCGGCCTTTTTACTACCACGAAATCTACGTGGACCCCAAAAACGAAAACCGGGTATTCAGCCTTTGGAGCATTTTGTCAAAAAGCGAAGACGGCGGCAAAACCTTTGAAAGCTGGGTGGGCTGGAAAATACACCCCGACCACCACGCTTTCTGGATCAGTCCCGACGACCCCGATTACATCATCGAGGGCAACGATGGCGGCCTCAATATTTCGCACGACGGCGGCCGCAACTGGCGTTTTGCAGAAAACCTCCCGCTGGCCCAATTTTACCACATCAACTACGACATGAGCATCCCGTACCGGGTTTGCGGCGGCATGCAGGACAACGGATCGTGGGTTGGCCCGTCGGCCGTATGGAAAGCAGGCGGCATCCGCAATGCAGACTGGAAAGAGGTGTATTTTGGCGATGGCTTCGACGTGGCCATCCGGCCTGACGACGGGCGGTATTGCTATGCCATGTCGCAGGGTGGCAACCTCGGGTACGTGGACATGCTCACCGGATTTACCCGGGATTTGATGCCGGTACACCCGGAGGGCGTGGAGTTGCGCTTTAACTGGAATGCAGGGTTTGCCCAAAATCCGTTCCACAATTGCGGCATTTATTACGGCAGCCAGTTCCTGCACAAAAGCCTCGATTGTGGGCAAACCTGGCAAATCATCAGCCCCGACCTGACCACCAACGACACCACCAAACACCACCAGGACAAAAGCGGCGGCCTCACCATTGACGCTACCAATGCCGAAAACAACACCACCATCGTGGCCATTGCGCCCAGCCCGATTGATGAAAATGTCATTTGGGTGGGTACCGACGACGGCAACCTGCAACTCACCCGCGATGGCGGCAAAACCTGGACCAACCTCGCCAGCCGGATGCCCGGTGCAAAAGCAGGCGGCTGGATCCCGTTCATCGAGGTGAACAAAAAGAATGCGGGCGAGGCATTCGTGATTTACAGCGATTACCGCCGCAATGACTGGAAACCTTACGCGTACCATACCACTGACTACGGGGCCACGTTCCGCAGAATTGCCGACGAAAAAAAGGTGAGCGGCCACGCCCTGAGCATTGTACAGGATCCGGAAGTGCCCAATCTGCTGTTTCTCGGCACCGACGCGGGGCTTTATTTCAGCATAGACAGCGGCGATACCTGGAACAAATGGACAAACGATTACCCTTCCGTTTCCACGTATGATTTGAAAATTCACCCCCGCGAAGGCGACCTGATTGTCGGTACGTTTGGCCGGGCAGCCTGGATATTGGACGACATTCGCCCGCTTCGGGAAATAGCCCGCTCTAAAGGCAAGACCCTGGAAGCAGACTTCAAAGTGTTCCCGGCACCAGATGCTTATCTTGCTGAATTTGCCTCTGTAGACGGCCCCCGATTCGCTGGTGATGCCATTTATGCCGGCAACAACCGCTTTCCAATCGCCATGATTTCGCTTTGGGTGAAACCGGTCGCCAAAGGACAAGAGACAAAAGGCAAAGAGGACAAAGCCGTGAAAGGCAAGTCTGATCCAAAAAAGCAAGCCCCGAAAGCCGAAGCTGGCAAGGTAAACCCACCGGCAGACGAAAAAAACGCCGGCAAAGAAAAGACGGCGGGTAATGAAGCGAAAAAAGAAGGCGACGACAAAGTAAAAATTCGGGTAGTTGACGCCAAAGGGGACACCCTGCGCACTTTTTCCACAAAAGTGGATACCGGGCTGGTGCGAATTTTCTGGCGATTAGAGCAGGACGGTGTTCGTTTTCCCAGCCGCCGCAAACCCAAACCTGAGGATGACAAGCCTGGTGGATATTCCGTATTGCCCGGCACGTACAAGCTGCTGCTCACCTACCAGGGCAAGACCGACAGCACCATGGTGACCGTGCACGCCGACCCCCGCATGAGCATCCCCCTTGCAGACCGGCAGGCACAACGGGCCGCTTATGACGAATTGGCCAAAATCGTAAAAAATGCAACCGCGGGTTTTGATCGCCTGCAGGAGCTGAAAGACAACATCAAACTCGTTGGTTCAGCCTTAGAAAATGTGCCGGACAGTCTGAAAAAAGACATCACCAAATTGGCAAAATCGCTGCAGGACAGCATCAGCACCCTCGAACGCCGGTACATGACGCCGGAAGGCTTAAAAGGCATCCAGCGCGACCCGGAGAACATTACGGGCAACATCTTTCGCACCCGAAGCTATCTCGACTCCTACGTGGGAGCACCCAATCAGAATGCCCGTATCATGACCGAAAAGGTACGGAAAGAAGTAGCTGCTGTTGTGGCGGACATCAACCGTTTGGTGGAAAAAGATTTTATGGAATACCAAAAACAGGTCGAGGCACTGAAGTTTTCGTTGTTTAAAACTTACAAGCCGGTTGGGGTGGATTGATCAGTCTCTTTTCTTTTCTATGTCCGGGCAAATTGGATATTGGTGGCGTCACTTCGAGTACAATGTCGTCAACTTAGCCCCCAAATGCTCTTTTCATGTGCCAATGCGGTATACCTGCTGGCATAGAATCCGGTATTTGATAACTGGAAACGAATCAGCCCCCTTATCATCGAAAATATCAAATATTATCGTTTGAAGTCGCCATACAGTGCCCCGATCGGGCGGTTCGGCTCGCTTTGGGTTGGGTTGCGGGTGAGGGCGCCTATTTTTGGCTTCCAGATATCGTTTTGCTAGTTGACTAAGGACCAGAAGTCAGGTAAACTAATGTTTTGAGCTTGAAAATCAGGCAAAAATCAGCGGCGAGCCGAGGAGCCAACCTAAACTCAGGTGAGGGCGCTAACCGTCAATTTTACAGTTTTTTAGGCTTGAAAACCAGGGCACATCATGGCGACAGGCCTTTTTGCTTACTTTTTGGGCCAACAAAAAGTGAGAAGAAATCAGGCCCAAAGACCAAGAGTCTAAGCCTTAGCAGAACTCGAGGCAAATGTACTGGCAGAACGGAGAGTACTTGCTATGGTAACAGCATTATAAGTCAAATGTCTTCCTCACCTGCCCCTTGCAGCCATCGGCTTATGAAGACACAACTTACATCAAAAACCCATTCTCATCCTTTATAGGCGCCGGAATGCCTGCATCGTCAATCATTTCCCGCAGGTCAATTTCGATGGCGCGGGAAATGGCGGTGATGGGTACGTCGTTGTAGGTACCTTCAAACGGGTTTTCGGAATAATCGCCGATTTTTTCCATCAGGAAAAAAATCCAGGTGATGAGGCCCGAAAACAACGGCCAGGCCCAGTACAACAGGCCTTTTTCTTCAATAAAGGTATCCAGCAGAGAAAAAGGAACCAGTGCACAAAAGACGACGGAAAGCCACAGCGCAACAGAAGCATACTGGCGTGGAAACGGGAAATTTTTGATGCGTTCGCTTTTGCCCTGTTCTTCGTAAAAGGACTGGATCAGGCCGTGAAATTCCATGTGGCGGAAATCTTCGAAGTAGTTTTCGTCCCGCAATTGCTGGAGGCGGCGGCTTTGGGTCAGGAGGATCTGGGCGGCCATATTGGTTTTGGATTTATAGCGCAGGAATTCCTCTTCAGAGATAAAATTCATGACTTCCCCGTCGAGCCGGTCAAAGTACAATTCGCAGACATCAGGAACGTACAGGCCCTTTACGCGGTTTTCCGTGTGTTCCCATTGCCGGCTCAGGCGCAATTGGTAGCGCAGGGTAGTGAGCCACGCCACATGCCGGTAAATCAATTCTTTTTTGATGGCCGCGTTTTTCTCTTCGTTGTCCGACTGGATAAACGACACCACTGCTGCACCAAACGTCCGGCTGCCGTTGACAATGGCACCCCATATTTTCCGTGCTTCCCACGTCCGGTCGTAAGAGCTGTTGTTTTTAAACCCTAAATAGAAGGCAACAGCAATACCGATCACGCTAACTGGTTGCCACGGAATGGAGATGTCCAGTCCGGTGAAATGGTGGAATACCTGGATGGCGGTCGCCAGCAAAGTACCGTAGATAAAAGGCATTTTCGACCAGTTGACGGTCATCCAGAATCCGTAATTTCTTTTGGTGTACATGGTTGTATCGCTGAGTTTCGGGGGTAAAATAAGAATAGTTGTTAATTTTTTTTAGCATTGGCAGTGTTAATAAATTTGAGAAAGGCGTCAGGTGATGTTCAAAATCATGCGACCCGGTGCTCTCACATATTTTAATTTTTTCATACTTTTCCCTTGACAAACCCTTTCGCAAGTTGTAAATTGCTTCTGTCCAGAAAATCAAAGCATAATGAGATCACATGATACCGATACAAAGCCCCGGCTTTCAAGAAAGACTTGAAAGCCGGGGCTTCGTATTTGAAAAATATTTGTCGTACTTCTTATCTACCTAAAAAATATTGCTAACTAAAATCCAGTCTTGCAATGGCATCTAAAGTAATTACACTGCCCGTTGACGATCCTTCTGCTGCTCTTGCGTTATTTCAGGAATGGCTCGGAAAAAACAAAATTCTATTCATTGTACTCCGTGACACAGCTATTGCTAAAAACACAGTCAGGAAAGCAGATTCAATGGCCGGTGACATAGATCATCCTCTATGGGTATTACATGCTCCCAATGAGGATGATGTGATGGACATTTTAAAGACAATTCCTGATCCGAAAAAATTGATAATTAATTGGGAAAAACCTTTAGCAATAGCTTTATCTATGGATGGAAATATTTGCGATATGATTCCCAGAGGAGAGGCGGAACCAACTTACGCCCGCATTGCCAGAGCATTGGTAAATGCAGGCATCAACGAATAAAAAGGTTAAATTTTTATCTGCTTTAAATAAACTATCATGAAAAAGCAATTACTCCTGGTAATATTATTGGGATGTCTTCACAATTTGTTCGGTCAGTATGTTGCGATCAAGGAAATAGATCAATCGGGTAATATTCGGATACTAAACAAATTACGCGAGCCTATAGATGTAAACAGCCAACTTAGCATCCAAATCAACCGGAATGTTCTTTTAAATGATGTTGGTCAAAAAATTTCAAGTAATGGTGACCCAAAAATTAATGCCCTTCTTGAAATACTGAGAACCTATAAAGGTTTGATTGAAAAGATGAAAAGCAGCATCGATCAATATCAAGAAGTGTTCAAAAGGAATAGTACGCTTGAGCAGCAAAAAGATGCTGTAAGAACAGTTTCTAAAGATGCCTTAGCCATCCTTAATATTTTTCCGGAAGATTCGGAATCTGGAAAAAGACTGGAACAGGCCTTTAAAGAGAATGAACTTAAAAGTAGGAGAAAAGATGTTTTTGAAGTTATTCTTTCTTTTTTGATAGCAGAAATGCACACTCAGGAGGGGCGCTTACATGAATTATTAAAAGAATCGGGTTTTTATTTTCAACTCGCCGCATGGATCTCTACAGATCAGGGAACAAAACCTGTGCATCTTGAGGGTTTTGATACGTTGACACAGGGTGAATTTTATAGCTATGAACGAAATCGTCTTTATTTAAGTCCCGCTCAACTTGAAGAGTTTAAACAACTCAATGCTTTCTTTGAAACACTGGATCGTAGTAATGCATTTAATCGATTCTCCGAACTCTTACTGGATCATTTGTCAAAAGTGATTGACATTGATTCTATTCAGATCCGGATTAATGATTTGCGGGAAGAAATAAAGGATATGGAATCAACGGCAATTAGCCAAAAAGATATGCTTATTAAACGATTAGATACATTGGTAGAAAAAATAAAATTGCTTGACCAAACCCTGAAAAATCTAAAACAAAAGTATTTCGTAGCGGATGGTATAGCATCAGCAGGTTCAAAACTTGAGGTATTATATGAGTTCGAACAGGACCTTATCGGATTAAAAAATCAGTTGGAAGAAATCGGCAAAATAACTAAAACTATTATTACCCCTGACGATATTAAAAAGCTTGGGGAAGCTGCTAAAAACGTAGAAAAAAGCCTGGAATTACTAACTTCCGACGTTACTGAATCTCTAAAGCGCCTGGAAGAGCGATCTGTTAAGGCTTACAAAATGGCAATCTACGGCCGGGAAATCAACACTGCCGCGCTGGAAGTCAGCAAAAAAGTCTATAAACTGACTCTCGATAAAATACCGGAATCAACCATGCTTGATCTGAATTTTACAGGAAAACGGGAACCGGGAGATCTGATTGTGATCAGAGCTATGCTATGGAAAGGTGATGGTAAATCTCCGATTCAAACAGAAACGCACAGCTTCCCAATGATGAATGCCCTTGCTCACTTGCACATGAGTGTGGCCTATGCTTTTGCAAAGCCTGTAGCCAAAGGGAAAAACTTTGAAGGAGGCCCACTTGTCAGTATACTCTATAAATTCAAAAGCCATAACCTGGCCTACCGCAATTTTTTAGATATTGGCATTGGATTACACTCAGCAGCATACGACTTCAACAACGATGACACTCCAGAGTTTGCCGGAGGAGTAATCACCAGTGTTTTCAAGGATTATCTCCAATTTGGCTGGGGCTTCAACTTTAATGCCAAACAAGGTTATTGGTTTACGGGGCTGCGAATTCCCATACAAAGTACTCCAGTTTCATTGGTGAGCACCGCTAACCAGTAACCAATAACTACTCCATACCCCGAAACCAAGCCCCCACTACTGCTTCCGCCGGTTTTCCGGTAGGGGTAAAACTATCCCCGCGAAAATCCAGGTAGCTGGGCCATTTCCACCACAGGATGCCATTGCACCAGTTTTTGCCTTTCAGGCCTGCGCCGACCACTTCGTAGCACAATTTCTGGTGTTCCATGTTTTGCGGACGGCCATTTTCTTCTTCGTGCGGGTTTTTCCAGGGTGCCTGGACGCTGCGGAAACCGATTTCTGTAAAGACAATCGGCTTGTTGAACTTACGGCTCACCGCTTCTGCTTTTTCCATCACCTGTTCAAAGCGCTGTTCCAATTCCTGTCGGGTGGGGTTGTCGCCCGGGCTGAGCGGATAGTAGCAATTCAGCCCGATAAAATCGAGTTGATCGCCAAAGGCCAATTGTTCAAAATCTTCGCCCCAATTGGCACTGTAGGTCAGTTGTCCGGTGTAGAGTTTTCTGATTTTGGCGATCATTTGCCGCCAGTCATCAGGGCGTTGGCGCGTCGTTTTCACCATTTCCACTGCCACGCTCAGGGCGTCAAACTGATACATTTCGGCCAACAGGGCATAGTGGCGGATCCAGCGGTAGTAGTAGCCAAAAAACGCCTGCCAGTCGGCTTCCGAACTCATTTCAATGTAGCCGGTCCAACTGCGGCCCAGCCAGATTTGCGGTTTCAGGACGGTTTTCATGCCCAGTTTTTGCGCCTCAGCGTGGGCAAATACCACCGACTCGTCGTTTTCGTCGCCGCCGCTGTCGGCAAAAGGCAGAAAATTCGGTTTGGTCGGGCTTTCCATGTAGGAATAAGGCACAATGGCAATGGCGTTACCGCCGATGCTGTTCAGCTTCCGGATGGATTGCTGGGCCAATTTAGAGCCATAGCCATTGTAAACCCGGTAGCCTTCGTGTGCAAAATTGTAGCCTTTCAGATAAGGCAGTTTTTCAGATGTAGCTTTTACGTTGCGGCAATCGGCGTAGCGCTGGGCTAAGTATTTTTCCCAGGCAATTTGGAGCTGCGCCCGTTCGGTAGCTCCCGGCTGCCACGAAGCATAGCGCAGCAAAAAATCTTCTTTACCCCAGTGAGCGATCAGGAAGTCGGTAAATGCTGCGGCCGTACAACCCATCACCAAATCGGATTCCTGCCGGAACAGGTCATTGTTCAGCAAATCGGCTACCGGAGGCAGGTTGCCGGAGCAATAGAGGCGCTGCGCCCAGTGGTCCCAGCCTTTTTCGTACCAGTTGGTGGTGAACCGGATGGCTAAGCCTTTTTCAAGCCCTTCTGTTTTTGGTGCACCAAGCAGGCTGCGCAACAACAGCTCATTTTCCATTTGCAGGTGGTCGCCGCGGACGGTTTCGTTCAGCACGACGCTCACCTCCATCTGGTCGAAATTGACATCGGCAATGCGCATAGAGCTTTGCTGCAATCCTTTGGCCTCTACCGATCCAAACAGGCGGTAGGAAATTTCGAGTGGCGGGCAGGACTTTTCCAGAAACCCGCAAATGTGGCTGAACGTAGCTTCGCAATGAGCACCGAGGGCCTCGAGCCGGTTTTTTGGCAACAAATCCGACTGGCCTGTAAATTTGAAATGTCCGCTTTGGGCCAGGGTTGTTTTGCTGTTAGAAAAATCGAAATGGATGGCCCGGTCGAAGCGCCAGGTAGAATCGGCAAGGTTACCGGCGATGCGCAGCTCGTTATTGGCATAAACTTCGTACCCCCAGCCCGAACGCAGCATTTCCGGCCAGTTGTTGCTGTATTTTTGTTTTAACAGGGCGACGATTTCCCTGTCGTCATTCCCCGTGAACAGGAAAACCGGCAGCCTGACGTTTAGTGGGTTGGGGTAAACAAAGAGTTTAAAAATATCTTTTGCTGCTTCGTACCAATTCCCGTCGAAATGAAAGCGGCGGTCTTCGAGGCGCACCGGCAATTGTGCTGCGAGGCGCTTGATGATTTTGTTGGAAATGGCCGTACCCAGCAGCAGCAGTGGTTTCTGCGTCAACTCTTCTTCCGTTACGGCGGCGTCGCTTTTTGTTTCTAATTTCAGTCCCCGCCACTCCGGGTGGGCGCGCATGGAATCGGCCAGTGCCTGGTACAAGTTGCCTTGCGCTTCGCCGTACACCACGAGCATGGCACCCGATTGGCGCAATGCCCGCATCAGGTCGCGCCGGGAGGGCAAAGGGCCTTCGCCGGCCAGCGGGTCGCTTTGGCAGGCACAGAGGGAAGCTGCGAAGAGGAGGAGGCAGAAGAGTCGGGTGCGCATAGCATACAGGGTTGTGGGAATGAGATGCACGAAGATAAAAGAATGGAACATCTTTTGCAACCCGCCAGATTTTCGGACGATTGCAATTGACCGGTTGGATTTGAGGAAAGCTAGCAAGCCGTGGCTCCCCCGGTGGTTCGTTTTCCTGCCACGTCCGCAAAGCCACACCCTGGCCTTGGCGGGAAATAAAAGCATGACACCTCTTCTTTTACCACCTTGATCAGGGTTGTCCATTCAACGTGTGCAAAGGCACCAAACAAACCTCTCTACACTAAAGGAAGTCAAGGCACCAAGCGCTCTGCCAACTTCCCTTTATTCCCTAAAACTCCATCTGATCCGGCCTCACACACCCACACTCACACCCACACCCTCACTCCCTCACACTCCCATCGCCACCCGCGCCGCATCCAAAATCACCCGCACCTCCGCCATATCCGGTGCCTGGGCGTACACCCGCAGCACCGGTTCAGTGCCCGAAGGCCGGATCATCACCCACTTGTCGTTGCCGAGGTTGTATTTGAACCCGTCAATGGATTCCAGGGACTCTACTTTGTAGGCGCCGATTTGTGTATATGGTGCCTCTTTGCAGGCCTTGATCACCGCTTGTTTCTGCGATTCCAGAATGTGGAGGTCGTCGCGGTCGAAGGCGAACGTGCCGACCACATCGTAAACTTCCTGAATGAGTTCTTTGAGCGATTTGCCGGTTTTGGCCATGAACTCTAAGATCATCAGGCCGATCCAGATGCCGTCGCGTTCCGGAATATGGCCTTTTACAGCCAGCCCGCCTGATTCTTCCCCCCCTACCAGCACATCTTCTACGGCCATGATGTCGGCGATGTATTTGAAACCGATTTTGGTCACCTCACAATCCAGCCCAAAAATCTGAGCCATTTTGCGCATTTTGTCGGTCACGGAAAAGGTAACGACCACTTTGCCGGTTTGTTTTTTGTAGCGGTGGGTATAGAGCAGCAGCAGCAGCAGGATGTGGTGCGAATCTACAAAATTGCCTTCGCCGTCGTACATCCCGATGCGGTCGGCGTCGCCGTCGGTAGCGATACCAAGGTCGAGGTTAGGATTGCTGCGGATCAATGCTGCAAACTCGCTCAGGTTGCGGTGGATAGGCTCCGGCGCCTGGCCTTTGAACGACGGGTTGTAGTCGCAGTGCAGCAGCGTGGCGTCGGGAAACAATTTGCGCATGGCGTCTTGTCCGGCGCCGTACATGGCATCGTAGGCCAAGCGGCTGCTCGATTTGCGCATGAGCGCGAGGTCAAAATTTGCCGCGACGTGGTCGAGATATAGTTTTTCAAAATCGTGGTATTCCAGCAGCCCGGCCTGTTCCATTGCGGCAAGCGACATGGGTTCTACCGTGCAAACGTCGGGCGTTTCGTTTTCCACCTCGATGATCTGGTTTTGCGACATCGGGCCGCCGAGGTGCGATTTGAGTTTATAGCCATTGTAGGACGGCGGGTTGTGGCTGGCTGTGATGACGACGCCGAGGCTGGCGCCGATTTTGGCCACGCCCAGCGATACCATTGGGGTGCTGATGAATTTCGTATCCAACCAGACTTTGATGCCGTAAGCGCCCAGCACGCCGGCGGTTGCTTCGGAAAATAATTTTCCGCCAAAGCGGCAATCATAACCAATGACGACACTGGTACCGCCCGTTTTTTTCAGCCAGCGGGCCGTTCCTTCTGCCACACGTTTTACGTTGTCTACTGTGTATTCCTGCGCGATGATGGCGCGCCAGCCGTCTGTGCCAAATACGATTTTGTCCATATTGAAAAAGTTGATGATGTTGGTTGTGGGCAAAAATAGTAATTTGGCGGGGACTCGTTACCATAAAATGATCATGAAAGATACCTATCGCCATAAAGGATTGCGCCGCAGGTTGATCGGCGAACTTCAGAAAAAAGGCATCAGTGATGAGCGCGTGCTGGAGGCGATGGGCGCATTGCCCCGTCACTTTTTTCTCGACAAAGCTTTCGAGGAGTGGGCTTATGAAGACAAGCCTTTTCCTATTGGCAGCGAACAGACCATCTCCCAGCCCTACACGGTGGCGTACATGAGCAGCCTGTTAGATGTACAGCCCCGCGAAAAAGTGCTGGAAATCGGCACCGGTTCCGGTTACCAGGCGGCTATTCTGGCCTTGATGGGCGGGCGCGTGTACACAGTTGAGCGCCACGAATCCCTTTATTTGAAGGCGAAAGAAATGTTGCACAGCCTGAATATGAACAATATCCGCTGCTTCCACCGCGACGGATTCAAAGGGCTGCCAGAGTTTGCGCCGTTCAACAAAATTATGGTCACCGCGGGCGCGCCCGAAGTACCCGACGCCCTGCGCCAGCAATTGGCCATCGGCGGCGTGATGGTGATCCCCGTGGGCAAAACCGCCCAAAAAATGTACCGCATCGAACGCATAGACGAAACCCATTACGATGAAAAGGAGATGGGGGATTTTCGGTTTGTGCCGTTTTTGAAAGGGCTGGAGAAGAAGTGACGGCCGAGGTGACACCTTTCTAAAAAGGTGGTACCTCTGGGGATGACTCATGCGAATCAGGGGCTATTTTGATGTTTTTTGAACACCAGCATATCACAGAAGGCGCAGAAGCGTCTTAGGACTCCAATATGGCGCGGA
>JABWAJ010000047.1 GCA_013361075.1 Saprospiraceae bacterium
AACCTTGGAGCTAATCACCTGAAAAAATACAGCGAACACGGTAACTTTAAGACTATTTTTGCAAATGCCCTCCTGACAGAAGCCTTGCTTGCTTTTGGGGCGGGGCTTCCTGTAAGGATCATTGGTGAATCTTTGGATCTTGAACTCCTGGGCCCATTGCACGATAATTTTTCAATAACCGTGGATTCTGATTTTTTAGAAAAAATATTTGCAGGTTTGCAGCATATTGCTGGTAATGTGCCGAAGGATATACAGGACAAATTCACCCGGATAGAAGAGGGATCTAAAGACGCCTTAGAATGGGAGCGTATGATACGTGGTGAAAGCTAATCATAGGCTTCGTGAAGCCAGCGCAATGGCATCCAGCAAAAATTTAAGCGACCAGTTGGGGTACCGGAAAGGAAGGTAAGCGCCCCAAATTGGTGAGGATCCTGCCAGCGCTCCGTCTCGGCATTGCTTTTTCAGTACACTATTCAGCAACCAGAGTGCTTCTTCCCGGTACCTCGCCTCGCCCGTGATTTCAAACAACCGGCTGAACAGGGCGCTGCATTGCGCATTGCCGGTAAGGCAGATAAACCGATGGTTACCTTTCCAATTTTCGTCATAAGTTCCTGCCAGATGACCGGAAATTCGGCGGTTTTGAAGAAGACGGTCAGCCATTTCCCTGGCCACCAACACCATATCAGCATCCTCTAACAGCAATGCCGCTTCCAAAAAGCCCTGAAATGCGTAAGCTATGGTATGGGTAAACGCAGGTTCATCCGGATTAAATCCCCAATTCCGTACCGTTCCCAACGGGGTAATGTTGGTCGCATAATGTTGCAGCGCAGTCTGCATTACCTGATTGACGACGGCTGAGCGCAGGTACTGATTCGCATACAAGACAGCCCAAACTACCCGGGCGTAATAGCTTGGCTCGTAATTGGTTACATAAGAAAATTGCTTCCACGAACCATCCGTTTGCCAAAGAATCACGAGCCAGCCCACTGCTTTTTCCACCGCTTGAAGGTATTTTGGATCGCCGGTTTCCGCAAAAGTCCGGGTCAACCCAAACAGAATTTGCCCCGTATCAAATACGACAGGAGCGCCCCTGACCCCTACCCCACCCGGGAATGCGCCATCGGCATGTTGGATTTGTACCAGCCAGTCCGCGCAGGAAATGGCGTATTGTTTTAGCCTGGAGTCCTGCCTGCTGTGGTAGTAGTCAAAAAGCGTTTCAATCAGATAGCCCGTGGTTTCCGGATAAGGTGCGGCCCACCCGCGCCACAGATGCCGGTAAGCTGCGGCACCTGCACCATTGTTCACAGCAAGGCACTGGCCCAGCCATTGCAGTGCCAGGCTGGCCGAATGGTTCATCCGTTCTGTAGTGAGCATGCGTTGCTTCATCAGTAATCTTTATTCAGCAACAGAGCGAGCAGGCGCCAAAATCTGTTACCTGCTTTATAGATGCGGTAGTATTCCTTTCTTTCGGCACCAAATGCGCGCAAAGCATTCTCAACTTTTGGCAACACACTCCCACAAAAATCTACCTGAAGCCCTTTCGTTGTAAAGTCCTGAATGGCTTGCCATTGCAACAAAAACAAAGCACCACTCGCACGCAGCGCCGGGTCGGCTCCGCTGAGCAACAAATAAGCCTGGTGGTCATCCCAAACGACATACAAGCCTGCGTGCAGTGCTCCGTTTTCGCCATCCCGAGCCAGGTAAATGCGCCTGCAATGGTGTGCAGCAGCAGCGGCATCCATGCGAAGCAGGTTTTGAAGCGACTGGGCAGGAGCCATGTTTTGTTTGGCAAAAGATCGTTCATACACCCTGTAAAAGTCTTCAGGTGAATCTGACTGTGTGATGACCACCCTGGATTCCGCTTTGCGCAAATCTTTTTTCAGGGAACTCCGAAAACTCCCATAAAGTACTTCTTTACCGGCACCTGGAGGCAAGACGTAAGTGTAACGGGTCGTTTGACGATATCCCTGCCAGTAAAAAGGCAGCCAGTTGTCAAAATCCGGAAATAGAGACTGGTCGTAAAAAGCGACCCGGGGCAATTGATCACAAAGGGCGCTAATGATGCGCATTTCAATGTCGTAGCAGCGTTCCGGCTTCATTCCGGGTGTGTCAGAAATTCGCAGCCAAATGCCTGCATAATCACTGAACGGCGGCATCCGGATGGTGCGCAACCAGAAGGAATCCGGCATATAATAAGGCAGTACACCGTTGATGTGCCCCAAACCATCGAAAGACAATGCCACTCCCCAATGGCCTTCTACACAAACTGCGTCGAGCCACCAGGGTTGCATGTGGAGGGGAAGTGCCTGTTCCTTACAGAATTCGATATATTTGTGCTTGTTGTCGTTCATGCTTTAGTCAACTAACAAATGCCGTCAGATTCCCTCCATGCTGCTACCCGCCGTTCCTTTTTGGCGACGCTGCTTGTCGCAGCAATGGGGCTGGGACAAGTTATTGTACTTGCGCACCTGGTTCCCCAAAGTGACCTGGCCTTTGCCGCCCTAAGTGGTGTTTGGGTCAGCCTTGCAGCCCAACTCCAGGAAGGTGGCGTCAATGCTGCGGTCGTACAGCACCCTCAAACAGCCCACAATGCCCTGTCTACCCTTTACTGGTTCAACCTGATGCAGGGTACTGTTCTTTGGGCTCTTGTAGCGCTGGGCGGCTGGGGAATGGCCTACGTTTACGCTTCCCCGCAGCTGGCATTACTTACCCCGGTATATGCGGCCACGCTTTTTATCGGGGGATTCAGTGCACAATATAAGGCCTTGTTGCAAAAAAACTTTCGCTTTGACCGGCTGACCCGCATTGAGGTAGCTGCAGCAGCCACTTCTTTGATGGCAAGTTGCTGGCTGGCCTGGTTGGGATGGGGTGCCTGGGCACTGATTTTGGGTTATCTGCTGCGGCAATTGGTGGAAACATCCCTGCTGATCATTGCAGGGATTCCCCTGTTCCGGCCTTCTTTCCTATGGGCACTTAGGGAAGCCAAACCCTGGTTCAACAGTGGTTTCAGCCACCTTGGAGAACGACTGACCACCCACTTTTCCGGGCAATTGGATACCCTGCTCATTGGCAAAATCTGGGGAGCTGAAGCACTCGGCGCATACGATACTTTTCGACGGATTGTTTTCCGGCCCGCGGTATTGGTTGCCGGAGCTGCTGAAAAGGTTGCCTTTCCTTTGTTTTCAAAATTGCAGTCAAAGCCCCATTATCTCCACAAAACTTACTTTGGGCTGCTCAATGGACTGAATACGTTGATTTTTCCGGCATATTCCCTTGCGATTTTGCTGGCAGCGCCCATTGTTGAATTTATTTTTGGAACGGCCTGGGTGCCTTATAGCTCTGTTTTTCAATGGCTTTGCTTTTTGGTCATGGTGGCAGCCCAGCTCAATCCGGTGGATAGTCTGTTATTGGCAAAAGGAAAAATCTACCTCTGGCAGCGTGTGGGAATGGCTCAGGGCGTCATGACTGTTTTGGCTTTTACAATGGTTGCCAACCAGCCATTCGTTTTTGCTGTTGCAGCCCTGGTTCTTGTTCATCTGGTGCTTTGTGGTGTCGTTTTCGTTCGTATTTTGCCGGATCAAATCGGATTTACCAGCAACAGTTTCAACAAAGCAGTCTTACAGCCGATGCTTTTTTGCGGATTCGCTGCCTTGCCCATGATGTTTACCTGGAACTACCCCGGGGTAATGGCCCAGGTTTTGGGTACATTGACCTTTGTTGTGTTGTATGGATTTGCTGTCAGGCATTGGAACCGTGGAATGTACACCTGGCTGTTGAGCCTGTTAAAAAGAAAACCATGTTGATTGTTTTGGTCAATTGGCTATCCATTTTCCTGCTTTGCAGTGCCTGGGGTTTTGCAATTTATCAGGCTTTACGCCGGTGGACCGACCCTGCCGCGCCGGAAGCAGGGCTGGCAACTATTGTACTTCTCGGCCTTACCGGACTAACCACCCTGTGCAATTTAGCGTCCTTTGCAATGCCTGTAGGCCAGACTGTTTACTCGGTTGTTTGCGCGGGGGCTCTGTTGATGGGTTACCAGAACCGGCGCGCAGGAATTATTTTTTTAAAAAAACAGTGGTATTTTTTTTCCCAAAGTCCCCGGATGACCCTCTTTTATTTTACGATGTTATTGGTCATCGCCATCGTCAAAACCACAGGACCTTCTGAAATCGAGGACGAAGCAGCCTATCATCTTCCATTAATTCGCTGGATAGAAAACTATCCCGTTGTACCGGGTATTGCCAATATTGAGGACAGAATGGGGTTCAATCCGGCCATTTACATGTCGAACGCCCTGTTCGGCATAGCCTGGTTGTACAAAGGAGGTTTGTACGACCTCAACAGCTTTCTTTTTGTATTGATCGGAGGTGCTTTTCTGGCCGGTTTCGGGCAACTGGTGCGTGGTGCCAGGGAGCATTTACTGTCGGGAATGATTCAGGCAGTTGCATTGGTCTTTTTGTTCCGGGCCTACCTTTCCAGCGTGGATGCTGACTTTTTGAACATTTATGGACCAATGTATTTGCTGGTCTTTCTCATCCGGCAAATGGAGCAGGGGCAATTTGGCCGCGCCGACTGGCAAACGGTATGGAGCTTGCTATTTTTCTGTTTTTTGGTGACCAACAAATTTTCAGCAGTACTCATGGCCCCCATTGCGCTCTGGCTGGCTTATGAGTTGATCCGGCAGAAGCAACCCCGCATTTTAGGGTTGTCCGTTTTGCTCGGAAGTGTAATCGTCTTGTCGTGGACAGCCCGGAATTATTACATTTCAGGTTTTTTGGTGTACCCGGTTTATTTCGTTGACCTTTTTGAGGTCGATTGGAAAGTTCCTGCAACGCTCGCGCAGGGAGTTTACCACTATGTCAGCGAATACGCAAAAGTGGGTATCGTCCGACTATTTAATGAATACCAAACAACACAACCTGCTCTGCGATCCTGGCTGCCCGGATGGTTCGAATTTACGTGGGCGCTCACCATTGGCAAAGTATTTTTTGTTGGCATGGCGTTTTCTCTGGCGTTGTGGGTGCGCCTTTTTTTCATCAAAAAAAAGCCGGAACACCGGGCTTTCCGGCAGCTTGCGCTCTTGTTGTTTGTTGCAATAGCAGGTTGGTTCTGGAATTTTCCCGCCCTGCGGTTCAGCTGGCATTGGATCCTCGTATTCATGTGCGTTACCGTTTACATCAGTTTTGAAGGGCTGATGAAAAGCAGGCACCAGTGGGTTATTGGCGGCCTGACCATCTTGCTGGCAATATCCCTGATCAGAAGTGTTGCTGCTTCCTTTTATGAAGTAATTGATGTGCAGCACCACTGGGCACTTACCCATGAGTCGCCGATTTTGCAACAAAAAATCCTTGGATTTAAATGGCAGGACCACTGGTTATATCCGGTGTCCGCGCAGTATGAAACCGCCTTTTCTACTCAATTCCTGGATCAAGTGGAAGTTTTGGCTGCTCCGGACAATTACTGCCGGGATGCCGTGCCGCCCTGCCTGCCCCAAAACTACCATCCGGCTTTGGAAGCAAGAGGAAAAACCGTGGAAGACGGGTTTAGAATTGGCCGGTAATTGGTTATTGGTTTCCTGTTACTATTTTTTGGTGGCTTTGGATCGGTAGTAGAACCAAAATCCCTATCCTCACTCCTTGTTTACAAGTAACAAGTAACCAATAACCCATTATCCGAAACTATTCCTGCACATCAATCAACGCCGGGTTCATTCCCATATTCGAGAATCCTCCGTCGTGGAAGAGATTTTGCATGGTCACAAAACGCGTCAGGTCAGAAAACATCGTTACGCAATAGTCCGCACAAGCTTCTGCCGGCGCATTTCCAAGGGGGGACATTTTATCGGCATAGCCAAAAAAGTCGGTGAAGCCCTTTACCCCCGAGCCGGCAGTGGTCATGGTTGGCGATTGAGAAATGGTATTGACGCGCACTTTTTTTGCCGTACCGAAATGATAGCCAAAACTGCGTCCGAAAGATTCGAGCAAAGCTTTGGATTCGGCCATTTCATTGTAATCCGGAAAAACGCGCTGCGCAGCAATGTAGGTAAGGGCGAGGATAGATCCCCAGTCGTTAATGGCGTCGAGTTTCCAGATCGTCTGCATCATTTTGTGAAAGGAAACGGCTGAAATATCAAACGTCTTGAGCATAAAATCGTAATTCAGATCCGTATAACCCCGTCCTTTGCGCACATTCAACGACATACCAATGGAATGCAGCACAAAATCGACCTTCCCGCCCAAAATTTCCATAGAGCGCTTGAACAGGTTTTCCAGATCCTCCACTGAAGTTGCATCAGCCTGGATGATTTCTGTATTCAATTTTGCCGCAAGTTCGTTGATCTGGCCAAAGCGCAGTGCCACTGGCGCATTTGTCAGTACAATTTGTGCGCCTTCTTCATGACAGCGCTCAGCTACTTTCCACGCAATTGATTTTTCATCTAAGGCCCCAAAAATGATGCCTTTTTTTCCTTGTAAAAGGTTATTTGCCATGTTTGTTTTTTTTAAGATATAAGATTTTAGATGTAAGATATTAGACACAGCCAGGGATCAGAATGAAAGCCATGAATTGAATCAGGTCAATTCATTCCTGACAGATGCTTACATCAAAGTATCCGCCCCAATCTAACATCTACTGCCTAAAATCTTCAATCTGTTTATCAAACCATACTTAACAATTCACGAGCATTTTCCATCGCAGAGGCGCTCGGCGGACTCTGGCTCAGCATGGTGGCAATGGCGCGCACCCGCTCATCAGGTGTAAGGGAGCGAACCAGTGTAACCGTCCGGTCTTCATTTTCTTTTTTGTAAACAAAGTAATGGACATCAGCTTTCGAGGCCACCTGGGGCGAGTGTGTAATGCTCACGACCTGATGGTGGTTGCTCAACTGGCGCAGAATTTTTCCCATGCGCAGCGCCACATCGCCTGAGATGCCTGTATCAATTTCATCAAAAATGAGTGTGGGCAGAGGAATGGCACTGGCCACCAAAGACTTGGTCACCAATGTAAGCCGCGACAATTCTCCACCGGAAGCTACGTCTTTTATCGGCTGCAGCCGGCTCCCCTTATTGGCTGCGAAGAAGAAGTTGACCTCGTCGAAGCCGGTAGGCCCCAGTTGCTCAAGTGCTTTGAATGAAACGCTCATCTGGGCATTGGGCATGGCCAGTTCGCCAAGCATTTGCTGAACTTGTTCTTCAAAGGGTGCCGATTTAGATTTCCGGCGCTCGCGCAATTTTTCAGCAATTTCCATGAGTTGGCCTTCCCGCAACCGGATGCTTTCTTCCAATTGCAGGATGGATTCTCCTAAATCGCCAAAAGCGCCCAATTGTTGTTCTATGTCTTGTTGAAGGGCCAGCAACGCGTCAATGTCTGCAACGCCGTGTTTTTTTTGCAGCCGGTAAATCAAATCCAAACGGGTCTGGACTTCCTGAATCCGTTCGGGGTTGTATTCCGTTGCTTCCGCGATGCGGTTAAACTCATCTCCAATATCCTGTAATTCTGCAACCAAGCCAGCATAGCGTTCGTGCAGTTTATGGGTAGCCGCATCTATTTTTCCGATGGTCGCCACCGCATAACCGATTTCTTCCAATTGGCTGATCACGGCGACTTCGTTTTCACAAAGGTGCTGGAAAGCGCCGGATAGCGTGCGCTTGATGTCCTCAGCATGGGTCAGTCTCGACAATTCGGCCTCCAGCCGTTCCTGTTCACCTGCAATCAATTCGGCCTGGTTGAATTCTTCCATCTGAAAGGTCAAAAAGTCCATCTCGCGGGCACTCTTTTCATTGCGCTGAACGAGCTCGGCCAATTGTTTTTTTTCAGCCTGGTATTGGCGGTAAATTTCCTGATACGTCTCCAGCATGGGCTTATTGTCGGCCAATGCGTCCAGCATCCGCAACTGAAAAGAAACGTTGTGGATGTCGAGGGAATCAAATTGCTGGTGCAAATCAATCAGCGCACCACTCAATTCCTGCAATACATTCAGGTTGACCGGAGTATCATTGATGAACGCTCTTGATTTTCCGGAAGGAGAAATTTCGCGGCGAATGACCACTTCGTCGTCGTAGTCTAAGTCGTGTGTTTCAAAAAAAGCGCGCAACCCATACGGTTTAACCTCAAAAGCGCCTTCTACCACACATTTTTCGCTCTCGTCATACAACGATTTGGTGTCGGCACGGTGCCCCATAATCAAGCCGAGCGCACCAAGCAGGATGGATTTTCCCGCACCGGTTTCCCCTGTAATGATGGTTAGTCCTTTGGAAAAATTGATTTCCAGCGATTCGATGATGGCGTAGTTCCGAATTTGGAGGCTCTTGATCATACTTGTTTAATGCCGCAATGCGATTGGCGCGACAAATCTAATAATTTTTGCCCTTCGACTTCTTTCAGGTTGAAAAAATCCTTTTTCTGGTTGTTCGCTAAACTGCCGGCTGAGCTGCTGGCTTAGCGAAGTCGAGGCCGAAATTGTTCGTTCTGTGCGCGCATCCTTAAATAGTCAATGCCTCAAAACACCATCAAATTACACCCTCTGATTTCGCTGTAATCTAACCTGCCAAGCACTTCAAAACTGTGATCAGCAAAACCCCGGCCAATGTCATCGGTAGCAATAAAACTGATGGTATCCAAATTGGCCAAGTCAATCAGGTTAATGGCCCCTGGCCTTCCGGGGCGCTCCATACTGAAAGGATCGGAAGTTTCCCGGATCAAAACGCGCAGAGTTGGTGAGGGCTGAAAAAGCCCCTCTCCTTTGGAATAAGCCTGCGACAACAATTCTGTCATGCCATATTCTGAGTGGATATGGGCTACACCAAAAGCTGATTTTAATTTTTCGTGCAGGGCTTCACGCGTCAGTTCCTCGCGCCGGCCTTTCATGCCGCCGGTTTCCATGATGATGGCCGGTCCCATTGGCGCAGGATGGGCTTCTGCGAGGTCAAGGAGGGCAAAACTAACCCCAAGGAGCAGGGTAGGAACGTTGTGTTCACGGCACCAGACCAGCCGATCCAGTAAAGCATCGTGATCGTACAAAAAAAATCCACTTTGATCGTAGCGCGACAACCGAATGAAATAGTCGGCCATGGCAACTAAGGAAGACCCGCTGCGCTCCAGATACGAAGGCAGCAAAGCCAGAATGCAATGATTTTCTATCGGGCCATAAAAGTGTTCAAATCCCTGCTTTGTGCAAGCCAGATACCAGTCGAGATGGCGCACAAAATGGCGGCTCGTAGCCTGCCCGGTCGTGCCGCTGCTGCTGAATATGGCTTCGGGCGACCAGGTTCCGGTTTGAATCTCATAAGTTTTAAACAACCGAATGGGCAGAAATGGGATTTGGGCCACCCGGGATATTTTTTCAGGATGGATGCCGAGCAGCCGGATGAATTTTGCATACAGCGGGTTGTGTAGTGCCTGGTAGCGAAACACAGCCAACGCCGTCGCTTCAAAACTTGCCCCGTCCACCCGGGCAATGCGCGTAATCAGGTCTTTGCGTAAACTTTCGGATGGCATGAAGCGAAGGTAGTACAAAATCCGGGGCGTTCCTATACCCCAACTTCAAAAATCAGCCTATCTTGGCTTTGCTAATACGATAAAAACTGATGGAGAAAGACGGGGTTCCAACCTTTTATGCCAAAGACCGGGCAGCCTGGAGGACCTGGTTGGCAGAAAATCACGCTACGCAAACAAATGTGTGGCTCATCATTTACCGCAAACAAAGCAGCACACCCAGCGTCTATTACGATGAAGCTGTGAGCGAAGCGCTCTGCTTTGGCTGGATTGACAGCAAACCCAACAAACGCGACGGCGAAAGCTATTACCAGTTTTTTTCCCGCCGCAACCCGAAAAGCAAGTGGAGTGGGGTTAATAAACGCAAAGTAGAAGAATTATCCGCTCAGGGACTTATGACCGAAGCGGGCTGGGCAGTGATCGAACTGGCCAAACAAAACGGCGGCTGGACTGCCCTCGACGAGGTCGAAAATTTAGTGATTCCGGAAGATTTGCAATCACAATTTGATGCCTTACCTGGCTCGCAAAGCAACTTCGAAGCGTTCTCCAAGTCGGTCAAACGTGGCATCCTCGAGTGGATCAGCAGCGCAAAGCAGCCGGAAACAAGAGCTAAGCGGATCAATGAGACCGTAACGCTGGCGGCCAGGAATGAAAAGGCGAATCAGTATGTGCCGAAGAAGTAAGACTTGTGTCTGAAAAATGTCGTTATTCTTGAAAAAAATGGCCTAAATTAGAATTCCTTCATGACCCATCTCAACATCGAAATCAAAGCCCACACCGACAACCCGGAGCGCATCGAAGCCATCCTGCTTGCCCACCATGCCGACTACAAAGGCGAAGACCGGCAAAAAGATACTTATTACAAAATGACCGGTGGCCGACTAAAACTGCGACAGGGAAACATCGAAAATTCCTTAATCTTGTACGACCGGCAGGAAGTAGCAGGGCTGAAAAAATCGGAAGTGGTGCTACAGCAACTCCCTGATTCGGGTGAAGCACTCCGGCAAATCCTCGACAGGACCATCGGCAGTTGGGTGGTGGTAGACAAAAGAAGAAAAATATTCTTCCTTGAAAACGTAAAATTCCACATTGACAGCGTTGAAGGATTGGGTGCTTTTGTGGAAATTGAGGCCTGCGATCAATCCGGAGAGCGAACAGAAGCGGAATTGCGGGAACAATGCGATTATTACCAGAACTTGTTCGGGATTAAAGCGGAGGCGCTTATCGCAAAATCTTACAGCGACATGATTATTGAACTGGAATCACCCAACAAAAACAGCCTTTCCGGTGTCTAATGTCTGTAATCTATGGCCTTAAATCTAGTGTCTTGAATCTAACGTCTAACATCTGACGTCTAAACATAGAGCGTATGAAAACGACAACGAGCTTGTATTTTGGTGTTTTGCTGCTGGGCGGCCTGTTCTTTGCCACGTGTACCCAGCCCCCTGATTACCCGAAAGAACCTTTCATCAGTTTCATCGGATTCAGCCAGTCTGCCATTGCGCAAGGCACCCCCAATGCCCCGTTAGATACCTTAGCTGTTAATTTTTCTTTTACGGACGGCGACGGCGATCTGGGCTCTGAAAATGATACCCTTGATGTTTTCCTTACGGATAGCCGGGATGGATTTGTTACGAATTTCAAATTGCCCTTCATTCCCGAACAAGGCGGTGGCAGTGGCATTTCCGGCGACATTACGGTAAAAATTATCAACAAACCATTCAATATTTGCTGCGCCAACCTCGCCACAGGCGAAGCTTGCAAACCGAATGTTCCCGGCCCAACCGATACGTTGTCTTATTTTATCCAGATCAGGGACCGTGCCGGCAATTTCAGCAACAAAACCCGCACCAGCACCCTTACTTTGATTTGTAATTGACCCAGTCTATGTCCTTTCGCAATAGCGATAAAGTCTCTGCTTCGCGGCTTCCGGGTACGGGCTGATGGTCGTATACCCATTGTGCCATCGGTGGCATGCTCATCAGGATGGATTCCGTTCGTCCGTCGGTATCGAGTCCAAACTTTGTCCCTTTGTCCCAAACTAAATTGAATTCAACATAGCGTCCGCGGCGCAACGCCTGCCAGTGCCGGGCAGCCTCATCGAAAGGCTGGTCAGCATATTGCTGCAAAAGCGGCACGTAGGCCGGGCAAAAAGCCGATCCAACCTCCTGCACAAAGGCGAAAACCTGTGTTTTATCAAGGCCTTCCGACGGGCCAAGGCGGTCAAAAAAGATGCCCCCCACCCCACGGGTTTCCTGTCGGTGCTTCAAAAAGAAATAATCGTCGGCCCATTTTTTGAATCGCGGGTAATAACTGGCATTGTGGCGGTCACACACCTGTTTCAGAAGCAGGTGGAAATCGCGGGCATCTTCAGCCACAATGTAGTGGGGTGTCAGGTCTATGCCCCCACCAAACCACCAGGCGCCGCTGTCGAGTTCGAAGTACCGGACGTTCATGTGGATGATGGGCACGTTCGGATTGTGGGGATGGAGCACAATAGAGACCCCGGTAGCAAAAAAATCAGCTTCAGCAACGCCCAGTGCCTGGGCGATTTTTTCGGGCAGCCGGCCTTCTACTGCTGAAAAATTGACCCCGCCTTTTGCAATCCGCGTGCCTTCGAGTACGCGGGTACGGCCCCCGCCGCCGCCTTCCCGTGTCCATAAATCCTCCCGAAAATGGCCGCCGCCGTCAGCCGCTTCCAGTGTGCTGCAAATATTGTCCTGCAGCAGTTGAAATGCAGATGCGATTTGGTGCTTATTCATGCGCTACTGCTGCTTTAGCCCGCGCTACGACGCTGGGAGCATTGCCAACAAAAATTTCTTTGCCGGATATGATAACAGGCCTTTTCAGGAAAGTGTATTCTTCAAGAATCAGGTTCCGGTAGTCCTGCTCAGTCAACTGCTTGTCTTTCAGATTCATACTGCGATATTTCATAGCATTCCTGCTGAACAAAGCTTCGTAAGATCCCGCCATCTCCCGGAGTTCGTCCAGTTGTTCGGGCGTGATTTTTTCGGTCTTGATGTCCTGCAGCAAACAGCCCTGGCCCGTAGCATCAATATCTTTCAAAATCTTCTGGCAGGTGTCGCAGTTGGCAAGGTGGTATATTTTTTTCATGGTATTGGTTGATTTGGCATCAAGTCAATGCTTTTAGCCTGATTCGTTCGTCTAATTTTTCCAATTCGGTGCGGTCCACTTCGTGTTTCCCCTCAAAACTGCTCACGTCCAGGTGAAAAGGATAGTGCACCGCTGCTTCAAAAAATTGCTCCATGCGCTCGGGCGTAAGGAATTCATCTTCAGAACCGTAAACGAAGTGAATGTCGCCGGAATTCAGGTAATCGGCCTGCGGCTGGTAGTCAATATCTTCGGGGATACTTCCCGCCCACAACACCAGATGCCGAAAGGCAGGCTGGTCGCGCATCATCCAGCGCATTTGGGTAGCGCATCCCTGGGAAAACCCCATCAATATGACCGTGACATCTTCGGGAAGGATGGCCAGGTAGTGCCGGTAAAGGGAACTGAGATAATCGCAGTAATCATCTATTTCCAGCAGTCGGTCTTCCCGTGTCATCCAGGATGCTCCCACCTCGCCGTTGAACCCTTTCCAATAAAAACGGGAAAGCCCTTCCGGTGCAAGGATGAAGGTATCGGGCTGCTGAATGGATTCAAATTTCCGGATAAAATTTTTAGCCGCCTGACCGTATCCGTGGCAGGCAATCCAAAAAAAACGGGTATGCGTGCCGGGCTGTCCAAGAGTATAATAATGCGCAGTTTTGTGAACGCGTATCGTATGTGCTTCCATGCCGGGTTTTCTATACGTTAGATTTGAGATGTTAGATTTGAGATGTTAGACGTTAGATTTTAGACAAAGGATGTCTAATGTCTAATGTCTGAAATCTAATGTCTGATGTCTCTTATCTAACATCTATCTCCTTTTACTGTTTTCCATTCTCCTTTCCAAAAATGTCTTTTTTCCGGGTATCCAGCACAGGAGATGGCCTTGGTGCCTGGTCCATTGGCGTTACAGGCAGCATCTCTTTATGCCTCCAAAGTCCATTTTTTAATTCATACGCCTCGTAAGAACCATCGGGAAAATTGCCGGCACCTTGCCCATACACCCCGCCCATACTGATCAGGTGGTCAAAAACAATCATTTCCATGGTTTCCTCGTAGTTGAGCTTGACACTGCTTTCCGCAGAATACTCCAGCATGACCCTGTTTTTGGTAGTCGTTGGGAATCCTTTCTTTTCGTGCACAAAAACCGGGGCGCCAAAACGCGGTTTGCCATCCTGCTGAAAGGTAAGGACGTCAATCAGTTTTCTTTTGTTGAAAAAAGTGAACCCGTCGTAACCAAAAAGCAAATAGTACTTTTCTTTGCCGTTTTTCACCTCCCTAATGTTGTAATACAGCGCACCGTACCATTCTTCAGGTGTTAGTAGTGCTTGTTCCGGGTTGCTTTTCAAATTAAAGGACCGGTCCACCAGGGGATAAAGTTTCAAATCGGGTGTATTCATCTGAATCGCACCGTAATAGCGGTAGTCGGAAGTGTCTACATACAACTGCCACGTAAAAATGCGAAACGTGCTATCGGGTGGGTATTGGATAGAAACGGCCTTTACCCGGTCGAATGGATACTGGAATGAATTTTCGGTTTTCAGTGCTTCCACCAATTTAGGAATAAATACCCGGCAGGTTCCAAATCGGTGTTCGGGCAAAGAATCATTTACAATGGCATAAGCAAGCAGAGCCAGGGTGTCTTCCTTTTCGCTGAGGTTAGCCAGCGCTTCCGCAGTGAGTTTAGGCTTTGGTTGTGCTGACAGAAAAACGGAGGTACCCGCAAGCAGGCAAAGAATACCCAGGATTTTTTTCATGGACGCAGATTGTATTTGGTATGCCGCTTAAACGCAAAAAATGTATTTTTTAGTTTGCAGGAAGAGATGATACAGTTGGCAGTTGGCAGGAATTCAGTTGGCAGAGGTATTCCGTATTGAGAACTCAAATTTCCATCCGAAACGAAAGCTATCCTTGCCAACTGCCTCCTGTAAAACTGCCAACTAAAACGCTTAACTGCGTCTCGTCTTATTATTCTTATAATCCCGAAAAATGAACTCACCCAGGCCCTGCAAGCTACTGTAAAATGCTTTTCCATCGTTGGCCCGCGTGAATTGATCCACAAAATTGACCAAATAAGGATCCTGAGCAATCATAAAAGTGGCGATGGGGATGTTCAGTTTACGACAATTGGCGGCTAAGCTGAGCGTTCGGCTGACAATTTTCCGGTCCAGTCCAAAACTGTTTTTATAGTATCCCTTGCCCCGCTTAATGCAGGTAGGTTTCCCATCTGTGATCATGAAGATCTGCTTGTTCGGATTTTTCCGGCGGCGCAGGATGTTCATCGAAAGCTCCAATCCGGCTACCGTATTGGTATGGTAAGGGCCTACTTCTAAATAAGGCAGGTCCTTGATTTCAATTTGCCAGGCATCGTCGCCAAAAACGATGATGTCGAGTGTATCTTTCGGGTAGCGCGTCGTGATGAGTTCGGCCAATGCCATTGCTACCTTTTTTGCAGGTGTGATGCGGTCTTCGCCATACAGGATCATAGAATGAGAGATGTCAATCATCAGCACCGTACTCATCTGGCTCTGATAAAACGACTCGTACACTTCCAGGTCGCCCTGATCCAATTTAAATTCCTCGATGCCGTGGTTAATTTGCGCGTTGCGCAAGGTCTCCGAAACGGCTAAGTTATCCAATTGATCGCCAAATTCAAAGGGGCGAACTTCAGAGGTAAATTCGTCGCCGCGACCGCTTTGACGGGTGTCGTGGTTGCCCCGTTTGGTCTTTTTCAACTGGCCAAAAATGTCTTCCAGCGCTTTTTTTCGAATGCCGATTTCCATTTTTGAAGTAAGTCGGTAACCTGAATTGGCATTTTCATCTTGCTGGAGGAAGCCCTTATCTATTAAATCCTGAATAAAGTCGGCCATGCCGTAATTGTCGTCGGTGAGCTTGTACTGACGATCCAATTGGGTAAGCCACGACAATGCTTCGCGAACGTCGCCGGATGTGTACACCAGCAATTCCTGAAGGAGTTTCAGCAGCTTCTCAAAGGAAGCGCCCCCCGTTTCTCCGGGTATGTAGTCTGAAAATCGCCAGCCAATCATACATTTTAATTTGTTGATAAACCCATCAGCCAAAAGCTTCCGGTAATCCGCAGCAATTGCGGATCAAAGCATCGTAATCGGGTTGGTCGGATGCCAGTTTGTGTACAAACGACTCCACAATTTCGCCATTTTGCAGAATAAAAACACCGGGCATTTGAAAATCATCGCCCAACCTTGGCCCGATGCCATGTCCTTCTACAATTCCGGCCTGAAATCCGCGGATCCAGGTTTGCAGGCCAAACAATTGGGTAAAAGTTCCCTTCGTCAGCCCAAAAGCAGTGTAGAAACGGCATTCCGGGTCGCTGATGTAGGTTGGTTGGTCAATCTCATAGCGTTCGAAATATACATCTGCAACATCGCTTGTTGTCATGTGTACAAAGACAATCTTCAACCCCTTGGCTTCTATAGCTGCGCGTTTCTCAGAAATTGCTGCTAACCCCCGGCGGCAAAAAGTGCACCCAAAATGGCGCAAAAAAACAAGCATAACCCCTTGCTGCCGTGACAACGCCAGCACATCATCACCTTTGTTGGTGACCATTTGCTCCATTATTTCCTGATCAACATGACCCGCGGCCATCATCCGTGTGATTTTAGACTTATTGGAAACAAGAGGCCTTAAAAAAAGTTTTCGTGCATGATTAAGTATCCTAACAAGTCTGTAACGGATTGCTGTCTTTAGGGCCTCAATCGTTAAATTTGGTTTAAAGTGTACCTGTCACACCATAAAGGATTCCCGCGGTTTGTTCCATTGTCGTTACCTTTGCCTCGAAAATTAAAGCAATCATCACATGAGAAAATGGTTTTTGGCTGTTGGTGTCCTGTTATCGCTGCAGCAAGTGGGAAATACGCAGTCGGTCATTTCAAAGCCAGCTACTGACACAGAGAAAGTGAAATGGCTAACCTGGGAAGAAGCAGTGGCTTTGTCGCAAAAGCAAAAGCGCAAAGTGCTGCTGGATGTTTATACCCAATGGTGTCAATGGTGCGAACGCATGGACAAGGCGACGTTTCAGGACCCGGAAATTGCCCGCTACATCAATGAAAACTTTTATGCCGTAAAGTTTGACGCAGAAACAAAAGAGGAATTGACGTATAAAGCCAAAGTGTACAAGTTTGTACGCAGCGGCAAACATGGCTACAACGAGCTGGCGGTTGTTTTCCTCGGCGAACGCCTTAGTTTTCCTTCTCTTGTGTTTTTAGATGAAGACCTGGGGCTGATCCAAAGCATTCCCGGTTTCCGCAATCCCTTCGAGTTTGAACAAATTGCCTCTTATTTTGCTACGGATTCCTACAAAAAGACGCCCTGGTCGGCTTATCAGAAAAATTATACGAATTCGAGGTTGAGGGATTGAGTTGATCCATTTTTTAAAACATAGGCCTGTTTTCCATTGAGAAAGCAGGTCTTTGTCATTTTAATTATTTAAAAAAATATAGGAATTGTCATGAT
>JABWAJ010000602.1 GCA_013361075.1 Saprospiraceae bacterium
AAGAAAACTGATGGCTTTGAGTTTATGGTGCTTTCCTTTATTAGAGAAATAGCCAACGCGCCTTCAGGGCAGGTAAAGGAAATTTATAAAAACATGGAGTCCTTTTTGCTGGATGTCAAAAACTCACCTACCCTGCAGGCACCTATAGGCATGGATGAACTGTTGCTGGCCTGGGTTCATCATAAAATAGAGCGCAAACCAATCGTAAGTTATTTGCTGAAAAAATAGTCAGGAGTCTTTGCGGCGACCATCAGGTCGCCAGGATATCAAGCTGGGTGATTTCAATATTGTCGTTCTTCCGGACAATGTGCACGATGTATTTGCCAAGATTTATATCAAAGCTGTCACAATCCTTTGAGTCGTTGGGATTCCGCAAGCTGATTTCTATGTCTCCAACACCAATTACAGTCAATTTCCGATTGGGTCGGTTATAGGTAAATGTCCATTGGTTTTGACCGGTGGTATTCAAACGCAGCTTGGGGTTTGCAGCCCTGCCTGCTGTAGCATCGCCGCCATCCGGAATTGGGGTTTCATCAATCGGCGTCAGGGCACTAGCCACAACCAATTGCTCCTTTAAAGCACCGATCAGGATGCCATTGCCAGCTTCGAGTGAGTAGGAAATTGCCCTGCCGTTGTCAATCAGGTAGAGCGTCTTCATGTCTGATGAAAGCGTAATAGAGTTCAGCATGTTCGTAGTGTAAGGTTTAGACGGTTTGTACTTACCCTGCCGGATCAAATGCAGGCTCGCCTGGGCTTCCGGAGAAGGTTCAGACTGGAAAAGTGCGATAAGTTTGTCAAGTATCGGCATGGTATGACAGGCGTATAGATAGCTTTGGGCCAAAAATAGCAATTAATTGCAATGACGGTATGTGGTGGCCGGATTTTTCAGTTGGAAGGGATTGAAAAATAGAAGGTGCTGCCTTTGCCCGGCGTGGATTCGACCCAGATTTTTCCGCCATGCCGCTCGATGATTTTTTTGCAGGTAGCCAGACCTATGCCGGTACCTTCGTATTTGCCCTGGCTGTGCAGACGTACGAACATATTGAAGATCCGCTCTAAGTTGGCCTGTTCCATTCCGATGCCGTTATCGCTTACCGCAAAGGTGTGTTGGTTGTCTTGTGGCGAAAAAACAGCACTGATCCGGATATGGGGCGGCGCTTCGCTCCGGTATTTGATCGCATTGCTGATCAGGTTCTGAAACACCTGCACCATTTGGCGGGGAAACACCCGAATGGTTGGCAATGGCTGGACCTCTACCGTAGCCTGGTTGCTTTCAATTTGATTTTTCAGATTCAACATGGCTTCCCCTGCTACACGGGACAAGTCAGTGACTTCGCGCTCGTTTTCTTTGTGGTCAATCCGGGCATAGTCGAGCAGGTCGTCGAGCAACCTCTGCATGCGTTTTACCCCGTCCTGAATGAATCCCTGGTATTCTCTTGCTTCGTCATCAAATTTGGAGTCTAAATGCCGGCTTAGCATGGTGCTGAAAGAGCCTATTGTGCGGAGGGGTTCGCGCAGGTCATGGGAGGCTACGTGAGCAAATTGTTGAAGTTCGCTGTTTGCCAGTTTAAGCAGTTGATTTTGGCCATCAATATAATCGCTCTTTTCCTGAAGCAATGCATTGGAGCGTTTTTCGATGCGGTTTTGGCGCCACAACTGCCAGCCCACGAGCAATAAAAAGGCGGCAATAATGCCAAAAATAATGGTACGCAGGCGACTGATTTCCCGTTCTTTCGTCAATACAGCGATTTCCCGTTCTTTTTTGACCAACTCATAACTTTCCTTTTTTTCGCCCAATTCGCGTACAATGGTCTCAGAGAGAATGGAATCTTTTAAATCGGCTGCATGGCGCAGGGACAGGATGGATTGAGCCGGCCGGCCAGCTTTTTCATAAGCTTCTCCGAGTATGGTTAACAATTCTGCTTCCCTGTTTTTGCTGTTGCTGGCTTTAGCCAGATCAAGTCCGGCATTCAGTTGCCTGATGGCTTCGTCGAACTCTCCTTGTTGCAGGTGCAGGATGCCAAGGTATTTGTGGCTGGCTACCAGCCCCCAGACATCATCCAGTTCTTCTTTCAGTTTGAGTGAGGCGTTGAGGTAACGCAGCGCCCGGTCGTACATTTTTAGTTTGATGTATACCGTACCTACATTGTGCAAGGCATAGGCTTCGGGCAGTTTTTGCTTCACTGCACGCGCAATTTCGAGCGATTGCAGGGTATATTGCAACGCTGTATTCAGATCGCCCAGTTCTTCGTATGCTGAACCAATGGCGCCCAGGCACGAATAAAGGGCTTTCGTTTCCTTTATGGATTCACTGATGGCCAATGACTGTTTGTAATACGACAAGGCCTCCTCCGGATTCTTTTGATAAAAAAACAGGGTGCCGAGTTCGTAATAGGCCTCCGCTATGCCCGCTGAATCTTTAATGGCTTCGTTACGGCGCAGGCAATCCAACCCGAAATCGTAAGCCTTTTTGAAATCGCCCATGGCCTGGTAGGTCGAAGAAATATTGCCGCTGATTTTGGCAACTTCTTTGAGCAAGTTGCGGGATTTAGCCCATTTCAGGTAGATGTTGTAATTGTCGAGTGCCCGCTGGTAATAAGCCAGCTTCTGGTAGTTGCGCCCAACCAAACGAATGTAGCGGTAGTAGGTGCTGTCATTTGGGTTTAAAAACTCAATCCCAGCCAACAACATATTCAGAGATTTATTGTAAGCTTCTTTTTTGTAGAGGTCGTTGGCCCGGTTATAGGTTTCATTCGCATCGAAACCATTGGCGGTGGCAGCCAGTGGCCGGGAGTTTGATTGGGCCGATCCGGGAATAGGAAAAAAAGCAAATAAAAGAAGGAAACAAACAAAAATTCTTAGTGAAAACACGCATGCATGGCCTGGTTTCAGCAGAAAAAATGGAATATGGGTTATTCGCGGATTGTTCATGTTGGACAAATGTACAAAAATCGGGCCGGATTTACAGAAAAAAACGGAGGGTTCCAGAAAAAAAAACGGCCACCGCAAAAATTGCAGTGGCCGTTAGGCTGGGGAAATTTGTCCCACTTAATTTTTTGTTAGAAATCGTCGTCATCGTCCGGCCATGGCGGCGGATCTCCTCCTCCTCTGATCAACAATAATTGTAGTGCATCCAGCACATCTTCACCTTGAAAATTTTTAAAGCGTGTCATAAAGAAAAATTTTTATAAAAGAATCGGTTTTGAAAAGCGTATTAAAGTGTGCTTGTTCAAGGTAATTGCTTTAGGATGCGGATGTAAAGAACTTTACAGTCTTAGTACTGTTAAAGGCATAACGCATATTTTTAAAAAAATTACATTTTTATGCAACTTT
>JABWAJ010000603.1 GCA_013361075.1 Saprospiraceae bacterium
TACCTGTTGCCGTACCTGCTGAAAGTGCTGGAAAACATTGACCTGCGAACGGCTGCCTATTTTGAAATTGCTGACCGGCTCCATGACCTCGACGCCACCATTGCTACCGGCAGCAACAATACAGCCCGTTATTTTGAAGCCTATTTTGGTAAAAAACCGCACATCATCCGAAAAAACCGGAATGCTGTAGCTGTGCTGACCGGAAAGGAAACCGATGCCGATTTGCTGGCTTTGGGCAGTGATGTTTTTTCTTACTTCGGAATGGGCTGCCGCAATGTGTCGAAACTCTACGTACCTCGTGGCTATGACTTCATGCCCATGCTTGAGTTGTTGACAGAGTATCGGGAAGTGGTGCTGCACGACAAATACAAGAACAATTTTGATTACAATCTGGCATTATGCATGCTCGGAAAAGAGCCTTACCTGATGGGCAATGGCATTGTACTGACCGAAAACCCGGCCATTGCTTCGCCTGTTTCCTGCCTGCATTACGAATTTTATGACTCGATTGCAGATCTGGAAGCGGAACTCAATAACAAGAGTGCTGATATTCAGTGTATTGTGGCAAACGCAGCGACCATCGCCCTGTCTGTTGTGCCTTTTGGCAAAGCCCAGCAGCCTGACTTGGCAGATTATGCAGACGGCGTAGATACCATGGCTTTTCTGACCCAATTGTAATGGCCCCGCGATGAGGTTGCGGCGGGTGTCCTGTTTACCCGCTTGTGTGATAATGGATCCGCTTCATGCGTTCTGTTTGCCGGGCCATGTCATATTATTGCTTATTGAAACGCTTCTTGCCCCCCTCTCCCTGTGTAATTCCTTTTCACAATGATCAGTTCATTAGATGACAACCGTCATTCTTTGCTTCCGGAGCAAGGGTTAATTTTGATGGTAGAAGTTCAGTAATTCAGGAACTTATGACGAAAAGTTACTAAACATATAAAAATGATTCCATTAGCATTCCCTATAAAAGAAGCTTTGCGCGACGATACCAGGTTATTGGCAGCAGATGTGGGCGGTACAAAAACGGATGTGGGGCTTTTTAAGCGATACAACGGCAAAATGATCCTCGAAAAAGAGGCAGTTTTTTCCTCTAAACAATTCAATTCCCTGTCTGAAATCATCCGAAGTTTCCACAGCGAAGCACCGCTTCCGGAGCGATTGAGCATTGCTTTTGCCGGACCAATACTGGACGGCAAAGCAAAGGCGACTAATTTGGACTGGCAGGTTGATACCGCAGTATTGAGCCATGAACTGGGCATCCGGCAGGTTTTTTTGCTCAATGACCTCGAAGCAAAAGCCTATGGCTTAGCTGCGTTGACCAAAAAAGATTTTAGGAGCATTTATGCCAAAAAAAATACAGCAGAGGGCAATATCGCCATCATTGCTCCCGGCACGGGCCTCGGGGAAGCTGGGTTGTTTTGGGATGGACGGATGTTCCACCCGTTTGCTACCGAAGGCGGGCACACGGATTTTGCTCCCCGCAATGAATTTGACTGGGAATTGCTGCTTTATTTACAGCAACAATTCGGCCATGTTAGTTGGGAGCGGGTAGTTTCCGGCCCGGGCATTTACCAGATTTATTGTTTCCTCCGGGACGTAAAACATCGGGAAGCGCCGGAAATCCTGCAGGAAAATATCGAAAAACAGGACCCCGCTGCTGCCATAGCTCTTGGTGCAAAAGAAAATTGCCCGATTTGTGAGGAGACCATGCGTTTGTTCGTGCGGTATCTGGCGATCGAAACCTCGAATCTTGCGCTGAAATTAAAAGCAACCGGCGGCATTTTTATAGGCGGCGGCATTTTGCCCAAAATCTGGAATGAAAACTACGGCGAGATTTTTCTTGAACACTTTTTCGAGGTTGGGCGGATGCGCCCCTTGCTGGAAGAAATGCCGGTTCAGCTTATTTTAAATCCTCAAACCGCTTTGCTTGGCGCTGCCTGGTACGGGAAGTGAACATTGCCCGATAGAAAAAACTTAAGCCTTCACCTGAACTGTCAGACTCTGAAGTGTTTCCTGAATGAAAGCGGACATCGCTTCTTTCTCTGCGGCATCCACAACCCATTTTCGAATGAGGGCTTCCAGCATCGGTTTCACTTCCTGCGAGAGTTCCAGCGTAATCACTAATTCATCAATTTCCTTTTCCGGTGTTTTTTCGAGCGTTGCCCGCAAAAAGGGATGCGGTGATTCTGGCTCTTCCTGGATGATGCGAAGGAGCCGGTTACCGGTTAAAGCACTGAAAACAGGATTTCCATCGTAGAATTTTTCGCCGTTATTGTAGTGGGTAGTGTAATACGGCGTTGGCTTTACTCCGGTGATTTTGCGGAATATGCGGGTGTAATAAGCCTCGTTGAGATGATAGGTACTTCACGATCTTTACAATTAGCTTTAGTGTCAATTCCTTTGGCGCTGTATTTACAGGTGTAAAAAAACAAAGAACAGGCGAACCGGCATTACCGGCCCGCCTGTCCAAACTTATAAAAGTGAATTATCCTACCGCGTCACCACAAAACGCTTGGTTATTACGCCTATTTCCGTTACAATCGTGCAGAAATGGACACCTTGCGCCAGGTTGGAAGCGTCTAATGCAATGGTTTGCGTTCCAGCATACTGGTTGCCCAGGTTGATTGTCTGCAAAACTTTTCCGGTAGCATCTGAAACAATCAGGTTCACATTATCTGCTGTTTCCGCAAAAGTCAGTTCAATTTGCGCCAGATCCGTTACCGGGTTCGGCATAATCCGGAAACCAGACAACAATGCCTTTACTTCTTCCGAAGCTACAATTTCTGAGAGCGGGAAGGTCGTTCCATCCGGCAAAGCTACCCATACTCCGAAGGCAGGCTCGTCGGCCAGGAAGCCGGTAGCAAAAGCTACCCCGGCACCTCCGGCCAGGCTTTCCAATGGAGCGGTGTACGACTTTACAACAACTGTATTGTCTGTAGCCGGTGTCACATTCAGGGTGTAGGTAGTTGCCGGTACACTCAGATAATCACTGCTGAATTCACCGTAAGCAGTATTGTCGAAAATAACGCCGACACCCTCTGCAACGACATCAACTTCCGGGGCATCGGGTGAGCCGTGGTACAACAGAAGGTCAACATTGGACGGATTTTCAGAACGTTCGCGTGCAGCATCAAAAATGCGCAGATCGAAAGGAGTGGCTGCATTTCCAACCACACCTGTTGCCATGGTAATATAAGATTTCCCATCCTCAAAGCTCACATTGTCAAAAATGGCAATGGCTTCTGCTGCCGACTGGCTGTTGGCGGGTGCTACAGCGATTTGGTACGGGATTCGCGCTTCAATATCAATAAATGGCGTTGCTTC
>JABWAJ010000604.1 GCA_013361075.1 Saprospiraceae bacterium
GGTCGCATGGTGAAAATGTTTAAAGGGAATTATGGTGCAGGTCGCCATACCCTGGAACTGGAAGCGAAAGACCTGCCCAAAGGAGTGTTGTACTACACCCTGAGGGTAGGTAATTTCTCCGCCACACGCGGCATGATCGTACAAGAATAAAATTGTGGAGCAAAACTTGTAGTTTCGGAGCCGGGCCTTTTGCCCGGCTCTTTTTGTTTGTGCCCCCTGCGTGAGGGATGGAAGCGGTATGGCCCCTGCTCTGCCACGGTGGTTTCGACTCCGCTCAACCACCGTGGCAGAGCAGGGGCCATAATAGCGGACAGCCCGACCCCCGTTCGGGAACCAGAAGCCTGAACGGGGACCAAAAGGCGGGGGGCACGCCCAATTCGACGACCTTTAGTCGCCAATCTTTTCCCTTGATGGTTTCCCCGTATACTTTGTGAAAGCAGCGAGCCAGCCTGTCATTTGGAATGAGGCCATCGCTGTGGCATGAGACAAACAAGGATTCGCCTCTAACGGTACGCGGTATAATTTGTACATTAGCGGTATGGACGCAAGGAGTTGGAGGCAGCTAAAATGATGAGACAGTAATTTTGCGTTATCTTCAAAAGCGAACCTATGATGTACCGGATTTTTGAAAAAACATGGACAATTGCCGGGGTGTTGCTGGCTTTGTCGGCAGCTTTGCCAGTGGTTGCACAACAGTCATCCTGTGAAGCTGTTTACCGTCAGGCGCTGAATGATTTCAATGCGGGGCGGTTGGATCGGGTAATTTCCGGGGTGTCGGAATGTGTGAGCAACCGAAACAATTCGCGTCCATTGCGTCGGGAAATGTTGTCATTGCTGGCCATGGTGTACACGTTTTTGGATGAAGATGAGAATGCTGAAAAGGCTTACCTCGACCTCCTGCAATTAGATCCATTTCATTCGCCGGGAACCGATGCCCCGGAGCTTGCTTATTTATCTGAGCGCTTTGTGACCTATCCCAAATTTTCGTTTTATGTATTTGGCGGGCCGCTTTTGGGAGTGAAGCCGCAGGTGTCAAAGTCGTATGCTGCGCCAGGAGTAACGGTACGCGAGCTATCTTACCGACGAAACAGTGGAGACCCGGCCGGGGCGATGTTTGGGCTTACAGCGACCGTTAACATTTTGCACCCGCAGTTGGATTTGGGAATGGGCTACACTTTTTCCACGCAGAGTTTTCGTTATACCGCTCAGTTGGAAAACGCTTTACAGTCTGACGGTGCCAGGGGAGCAGCGCAGCTTTCTTTTTTTGAGCAACACCGCTGGTCGCAAATTCCGGTTTTTCTCAATTACCGGTTTAATAAAACCAATCAACCGGGCAAAACCCAGTTGATTCCGCACCTGTATGCGGGGGTGACGCTGGATCGCATGCACCAATCCTCGGCGCGGCTCATTGCGCCGACCATCCGGTTTGCACAATCGGGAGAAGAAGTTTCAACAGGCATCGTATTGCTGGAAGACCTTCGCAATACCCTAAACAGTTCGTTCATTGCCGGAATGGGTATAAAATTGCACCGGCGTGGCTTCTTTTTCGGGATTGACATCCACTATTCGCGCATGCTGCGGAATCTGACACAAACCAAGGACCGCTATTCCAATGAGTTGCTGCTGAGCACCTTCAATTATGTCGACAATGACTTCAAATTGAGCAGGTTTGCTGTTGGTGCCGGGGTTGGGTGCTTTTTATTCCGGTCGAAGCGGAAATATGCCCCGTACTAAAGCCGCATCATTTTTTATCTTTGCGGCGAAACCTGCCGACATGAAAAAAATTGTAATTGCCATAGATGGGTATTCCTCTTGTGGTAAAAGTACGTTAGCCAAGGGGCTGGCGGCTGCATTGGGGTATGCTTACATAGACTCGGGGGCGATGTACCGCGCGGTTACCTTGTATTTACTCCGGCACAATATTGACCCTGCAGATGAAGAGGCTGTTGCCGGTGCATTGCCGTACATCACCATCCATTTTGAAAACATCGGATTGGGCAACCACACCTTCCTTAATGGCGAAGACGTGGAAGCCGACATCCGGCAGATGGATGTGTCGGAAAACGTAAGCCAGGTTTCCATCATTTCTGCGGTGCGCCGGGCTATGGTGAAACAACAAAAGGCTCTGGGACGCCGGAAAAGCATCGTGATGGACGGCCGCGATATTGGTACGGTGGTATTCCCTGAAGCGGAGTTGAAAATATTCCTCACGGCTGACCCGGAAGTACGGGCGCAACGCCGCTATAAAGAATTAACGGAGAAGGGGGTAGAGGTAGCGATTGAGGCGGTGCGCCGTAACCTGGCAGAACGCGACCGCATTGATTCCACGCGTATGGACAGTCCGCTGCGGCAGGCAGAAGACGCCATTGTACTTGACAATACCAACCTGACGCCCGATGAGCAATTAGAAAAAGCAATTGCCCTTGCCGAAGCTGCCATTTTACAGCCTGCTGATTAACCCGTATTTTAACCTCCCAACCATTTATGCGCCGAATGTTTTTTCTGGGGTATGCCTGTATGGCGTGTTTGCTGCTGACGACAGCCTGCGGCGAAGAAGCTGCTTTCAGGCGCTGGGAACGCGACTGGGAGAAGACACCGCGGCCGGTTTATCCGACTGCCGTTGAGGGGGTCATTCCGACTGCAGCAGAGATAGGGAACGAATTGGAACTGTACCGCGAATTAGCAGGTCGTCTCCATGCAATTAATCCATCTGCATTGGATGAAAATAAACGGCAACGCTGGACCCGCTACACTGCGGAACTGAAAGCAGCGCTGGAAAGCCGGGAGTACCTGAGCACGGACCCTGCTGCGTTTCACATCGGGGGCACACTGGCACCTTTGCTGGAAGGCGATTCCGGAAAAGCAGCACAGCGCATGCAGCGTATCGGGGAATGCCTAGAAAAGACCCCGGCCTATTATGAAACCGCAAAACAATTGTTGAAGCGCCCCGAACCGGCGCGCACCCTGGAAGCCATTGAAAAACAGTTGCAAACCCTGCGGCTGCTGCGCGAATCCCTGCCGGTGCAATTGGCAGCTGCCAGCCTCGACGAAGCCACGGAACAGCGCATCCTGGAAAAAGCATACCAGGCCAAATTAGCCGTTAAAGATTACCTCGCTTTTTGTGAAAGCCTGCACTTTGAGCAGCAACGCCCCCGTCATAGCCTCTTCTCGTTCATCAGGAAGCCACACCTCGCGGACATCTGTCAGCTTCCAGCCCCCTGCATCGCCTGTGGGCCTCATCCACTGGAGACCAACGACGTTGGCGTCCTCGAGTCCTTCCAGCACTCCTCGGAGCGTGCTGGCCCAGGAAACCAGCG
>JABWAJ010000605.1 GCA_013361075.1 Saprospiraceae bacterium
AAATACCCTGCCATTGCCCGTGAAAACGGTGTGGAAGGCACAGTGGTTGTTACCTTTGTTGTTGAAAAAGACGGCAAAGTAACCGATGTTCAGATCGTGCGTGATATCGGTGCCCAGTGCGGCCAGGAAGCAATGCGCGTCGTGGAATTGATGAATACGCAAAACATCAAGTGGACACCCGGCAAGCAGCGGGGTCGTCCGGTTCGCGTGCAGTTCAACCTGCCCGTGAAGTTCAAGCTCGAGTAAACAATCCGTTTTCGAGCTGTCTGAAAAAACATGAGTCATTCCGAAAGTTCGGGATGGCTCATGTTTTTTCAGGCAATTTGTACCCTTTAAAGGGCATCCTCCTTCCTTTTTTGTTGCTTCAGCTCAATACCCGCAGGATTTGCATTTGCAGTTCCTCCGGTTTGATGGGTTTGCTCAGGTAGCCGTTCATCCCACTATCGAGGCAGCGTTCTTCTTCCTGTTTGGATGCATTGGCCGTTAGGGCAATAATGGGAATATCACTTTGGCGCCGGATTTCCGTAGCAGCGTCTATACCGTTCATGACGGGCATTTCAATGTCCATAATGACCACATCATAACGGCTCCCCCTGCATTTTTCAATGCCTTCCACTCCATTGGAAGCCACTTCTACGGAAACCATTTCAGACCAGGAGGTGAGCACGTGCCGCGTGGCAATCTGATTCAGGATATGATCTTCTACCAGCAAAATATTGATGGGCACGGCCGGTTTGTTGCGGGCGTCTGCTCTGGGTTGCTCTGAAGAAGAAAAAGGCAATTCCAGATAAATGGAACTGCGCCGTGTTTGGGGGTGCTGTATTTCAGCTTTACCTCCCAGTAAATCGGTCAGTTTAAATAAAATAAACAGGCAAAGCTGGTCGTATTCTTCATTCTCATCGTTCAAAAAAAGCAGGTTTTGCCAGTTTTCTCTGGAATCCACAATTTGTGAAAATCCTTCCGTTATCAATTCTTTTCCGGCATAACGCACTTCTACCTGCAAACTGATCTGGCCTTTTCCGTGTATTTTTTTGTTCAAAATTACATCAATGGGGCTTTTGGGAAAGCTGTTGCGCAACGCCAGAATGACGGCATTGTGGATGGCCTGGGTAACCTTTTCTACATCGCAAACGATGCTTTTGGGAAGCGGGGATTCTTCTTTGAAATTTAATTCAATATTCTCCTGCCGGGCTTTCAGCAACAATACTTTTTGCAAAGATCCCAGCATGGTTGACGTCCGGATTTCTTCTTCGTGCGAGCTGGCGCTTTCTGTGAGTAATAAAACGTAGTTGAGCAGGTTGTTGAGCACCAGATAAAGGTCGTCGAAAGAGGTTTTTAACCCCTCGGCAAAATCCCGTTGTTGTGGTGAAAGTTTGGTTTGCTGGAGGAGGTACAACAAGTTCATGGCGGAAGATAGCGGCGTCCGAACACTGAAACTCAGTTTGGAAAGTGCTTCCTCTTTAATTGAAAGCGATTTTTGCTGGGTTTGCGCTTTGCTGCGATCTGCTTCTTTTTGTTCAGTAATGTCTTGTACTGTTCCTATCAGCATGATCTTATTCGAGCGCTCTTCGTAATTGACCCGCGCCTGAACGAGGAGATGTTTGATTTTATTTTGAACAAGAATGCGGTGCTCTGCCTTAACCGGCTTTCCTGTTTTGATGGCTTCTTCAAAAAAATCAGAGACAATTTTCCGGTCTTCAATGTGCACATAGTCTTTGTAATCCCGGAGTACAGGCGCAAAACTATCGGGTTCAAATCCAAAAACCCGGAACAATTCTTTCGACCAGGCCATGTTGTTGGAAACCAGGTCCATATCCCATGTCGCAAATTTTGCAATTTCCTGAACATCGTGCATCCGTTTGTCTTTCAAAGACAATTCTTCGGTTTGCATTTTCAGAACAGCTTGTTGCTCAAATCGTTCGAAGGCTGATTTAATGATCCGGGCCAATTGTTTGCCATCAAACTCCCCTTTGATCAAATAATCCTGAGCCCCTGCTTTAACCGCCTGCAAGCCGATCGCTTCATTTTTGGGGCTGGTCAGAACAATGACCGGTACATTCGGTGCATCTTTGAGAAACGCCCGGAACATATTCATGGACGAGCCGGCCGGCAATGAGAGATCGAGTAAAACAAGGTGTATTGCCTGTTCGCTCATAGCTTCTATCCCCTTGATGTAAGAAGCTGCAAGGATAAGGTTGTAGCGAAAAGCCACCTGCTGGTCTAAACAATTTTTGATGTTTTCGACATCAGAAGGATTGCTTTCAATTACGAGTACATTAATGAATTGCATAACTGGGTTGTAAAATCTGTTTCTTTAATGTTGAACTCAAAATCCAGGGTATATTTGCCCAATTCAAATTTGTCGAGCATGCAATCTATTGAAAATTACAAATCAGCTTTTGAAGCATACCTGAATCAGGAACATTTTTCCAAAGAGCCTGCAGGGTTATATGAACCGGTCAATTACATCCTGCGATTGGGCGGAAAAAGATTGCGGCCGCTTTTAGCACTCATGGGGCGCCATGTTTTTGCCGATGATTTTCAGCCCGCGCTGCCTGTGGCTATGGCGGTTGAATTGTTTCACAATTTCAGCCTCATCCACGATGACATCATGGACGAAGCTCCACTACGCCGTGGCAATCCTACCGTTCACCATCGCTTTGGCCTCAATTCCGGCATTCTGTCAGGGGATGTCATGCTCATCTATGCCCAGCAATACCTGCTTGATGCCGGCGATGCTACGCTGAGTGCCCGGCTTTTGAAATCCTTCAACCGTTGCGCCATCCAGGTATGTGAAGGACAGCAATGGGATATTGATTTCGAAAGCATGAGCCTCGTTTCCATCCCCCAATACCTCCACATGATTGAATACAAAACGGCAGTACTCCTGGCCTGTAGCCTCGAAATGGGCGCTATGACTGCAGGAGCATCCGACACCGACCTTCATCATCTTTATGAATTTGGCCGTAACCTCGGGATTGCTTTTCAATTGCAGGATGATTTTCTTGATACATTTGGCGATGCCGGTAAATTTGGGAAAAAGCCCGGCGGAGACATCGTTCAGAATAAAAAAACGTTTTTAATTTTGAAAGCCTTAGAACTTGCCGATGCTCCTGCAAAGGAAAAGCTGACACGCCTGATGAACACGCCAACAAACGACGAACAGGAAAAAATCCAGGAAGTGATGGCCATTCTCCGGCAATTTGAGGTGCCTGTTCTTGCAAAAGAAGAAAGAAACCAGTTTCACCGCCAGGCGATGGCACATCTCGACCAGGTATCTGCGCCCGAGGCCCAAAAGTCGACCCTGTACCAAT
>JABWAJ010000606.1 GCA_013361075.1 Saprospiraceae bacterium
GACTTTATGGGGCGCGCCTCCACATTTTACAGGGGTTCCCGGATCGGTAAAAACAGCATTGCCCCCTTTGAAATTTTTCAAACACTCAAACGTATAAGGTGCCGTTGTAAAACTGTAATTGCTGGTGACCCCATTTTTCCCCAAGGCTTCAGGCAATCCCTTAATTTTATTCCAGTCAAGCTGAATCCCAGGACATACCACCAGGTAGTCATACGAATATTCGCCGGCATCCGTAGTGAGTAAATTGTTTTCCGGTTCGAAAGTCCGAACGCTTTCTTTGATCCATTTCGCGCCGGTCGGAATCACAGAAGTCTGGGGCCGTGCTGTTTTGTTGATGTTAAATACGCCGCCCCCCACCAAAGTCCAGGCGGGTTGATAATAATGCGTTTCGGAAGGGTCTATGATGCCGATGTTAAGCTTACTGTCAGCGCGCAGCAGCTGGGCGGCCACAGAAATGCCGGCATTCCCTGCGCCTACAATAAGTATTTGATGATGCGTTGCCATGTTTCGTTTGCTTACCGTTTTTGAAATCAAATTCCGTTTAGAAAGCGCGATCCAGCATAATGAGGTGTGTGTGCTTTGAATTCACGGTGCTAAATTAGGCAAAGCCGACGGATGGCAACGGTGACATTTGTCACAGAATGCTCAAACAGCTAACAGATTTTTTCGTGCCAGCTTCCAAAATCTAAAAGTCAGGACGATGGCCGCAAATGCCAGGGCAATTACATCGGCATACCATATCCCGTAAATGCCCAGATTGAGTGCAAATCCCAACAGCAAAGCCAGTGGAATCCAGATGACCCAGTAAGCAACAAAAGTCATCAGGGTTGGAAACCGCACATCCTGCAGGCCGCGCAAAGTACCGGCTGCGATAGCCTGGGTGCCATCAAATAGTTGAAAAATGGCACAAATGATCAATAGCCCGGCTGCGAGGCGCAGCACCTCGGGTTCTTCTACGCCATAAAGCAGGGGGAAATGGTGGCGCAGCAAAAAGATGGTTGTCGCCATCACAAACATACAGATGACCCCCAGGATCAGGGCTGCATTCCCGGCCCGCTGAAGGTTGGGGTAATCGCGTGCGCCGAGAGCATTGCCTATCCGGATGCTGGCACCCACGGAAATGCCGAGGGCGATCATAAAACTCAGCCCGGAGATGTTCAGGGCAATTTGGTGGGCAGCCCGCGCCTCCGATGCATTACTGAGCCAGCCAGCTATGATGGCCGTACCAGAAAAAGCAGCTACCTCAAAGAAAATTTGCAACCCCATCGGGATGCCCAGCCGGAAAATTTTTACCAGAAGGGTTTTGTCGGAAAGGTAAGGAATGCGCACCGGCGCAATACGTTTTGAATACAACATGTACAAAACGATGCCAATGGCCATGAGTACCCGGCAAATCAGTGTGGCATAGCCTGACCCGGCCAATTCAAGCCGTGGGAATCCCCAATTGCCAAAAATCAGCAACCAGTTGAGGAAAATATTCAACAGAACACCCAAAATGGTAATGACCATGCCAATGCGCGTAAGCGATAAACCGTCGCAGTATTGCTTACCGCTAATGAACAGCAGCATTGGGATATTGGAGATGGCCAAAATGTACAGGAATTCCTGGGCCATAGCGACTTCGTTTTCCGGTTGCCCCATCCAGGGCAACAGCAAGGCTGCAATAGCGGTCAGGAAACCGGTAGAAAGCCCGGCAACCAGGCCCGCCAACAGGCTCTGCCATAAAAATGTGCCTGTTGCCCGGTGATTTTTCGCACCAACGGTTTCGGCAACCAGGGGAGCGATGACATTCATGGAACCAATGCCAAGGATAGCCGTCATCATGTAGGTGCTGGTGGCAAGTGATGCTGCCGAAAGGTGAACGTAGCCGACATTGCCCACCATGATGTTGTCGGTGATGTTCATCATCAGATTGCCCAGCTGGCCAATGATGACTGGTACCGATAACAAAATGGTTTCTTTGAAGTGGACGGGCCAGGATTTTAATGGGTGCATGGTTAGGTGCGCTGCCTCGTTTTACAGGATCAGCAAGATGCAAACCTAAAGAAATTGAAGAAAGTTTCCTTTTATTTATCAGGGAACAGGGTTTGCAGGGCCTGCCTGTTCGCTTCAGCATCTATATCAAAAATCAATTTATATAAAGATAAACTAAAAGTCATTATTTTGGCTGCTTAATTCCTATGATTCCTGTTCATAATAAAAATAAATTCTACCATGCCCGCAGCAACCACCAAAACCCTGTACGCATTGATGATCGCCATTGATGCCTATCCCATTGAACGGCACCGGCTCAACGGCTGTGTGAACGACCGCAACGCCCTGAAGGACTATATAGAGCGCCGCATCGGATCGCAAAAAAACGTAAAACTCAACATCAAAACCCTGACGGACAAAGAAGCGACCAAAGCTGAAATCATTGCCGGGTTTTCGCATTTCAGTAAAGCCAAAGACGGCGATATTTGCCTGCTTTATTTCAGCGGTCATGGCTCACAGGCACCGGCTCCTCCTGAATTCTGGCACCTTGACCCCGATCGGATGAACGAATCGGTTGTTTGCTGGGATAGCCGCATCCCCAATGGCAAAGACCTGATGGACAAAGAAATGTCGTACCTGATCTGGAAGGCAACCTTTGGAAAAAAAGTACATTTTACGGCTATTTTTGATTGTTGCCATGCCGGCTCCAATACCCGCGATACCAGCATCACTCCCAGAATGGCCGAACCAAGTCCTGTACCTGCCAGGCTGGAAGACTATCACGGATACAAAGCGTACAAGCGGGTCACCAATGGCCAAACCGTAGAAGTCAGCCCTCCACGGGGCAATCACATCCACCTGGCGGCAGCTAAAGCAAATGAAACGGCGAAAGAACTGCGCATTGACAACAACCCCCGGGGAGTATTCACCTACACCCTTATCGAAACACTGGAGTTGAATGGTGGCCAAATCAGTTACGCGGATCTGATGCACATCGTCAATGTAAAAGTAGGCAACAGAGTGGTTGCCCAAACCCCGCAATTAGACAGTGTAGAGGCAAAAGATAAAAACAGCCTGTTCCTTAGCGGAGTGGTTGAAGCAGCAGCTTCCGAATACCTGCTTACTTTCCGCAGTGGCAAATGGACGGTAGATGCAGGTGCTGTTCACGGCATACCGGAGAGCGGCGGTTTGCTGACCCTCGCGGGCGGCATCTCCGCCTTCCCGGCCGCGTTCAACGCCCTTGGTTCCGGCGGCGCTTTCATCATCTGGCTGGTGGGCGGCGCGCTCGCCATGACCGTCGCCTGGGGCATGGGACAGAT
>JABWAJ010000048.1 GCA_013361075.1 Saprospiraceae bacterium
TCCTACCCTTCGTTGGGGAACCGCCTCCCTTAGCTTTGGCTAAGGTCGGGAACCCCCGCCTCGGTTAGAACCAAAATGCCTTGCCTGGCAAAAACGACATTTATTAATTCAGCGCCCCTTAATTCGTGTTTGATGGATCCTGGCTTTTTCCAGGCCAGGCAATTAATTCAGCCAACAGGGCCATATCCAATGGTTCGGTCATCACAACCGGTACCCCCTGACGGAATAATTTCCGGAATAACCCTTTACTGGTTGTGATGGCGACTACCCGAAATCCTGCTGTTGTGAGCATTGTTAGCATGTTTTGCTTTTTTGCCCCCGGCATGCCGGTGTCGAGCAGCACAACATCCGGTTTTAATGTCCCGATCGCCTCCATTCCGGCTTCCACCGAATAGCAGCGGCCGATTACGTTGGCGATCGGGCAATGCTCCGCCAGACCCAACTCGATGCGATGGCCAAGCAGGGCATCATCGGTGAGGATGATGAGGGTCATGATTGCGTAATTACAGCCCCGGAGAAACTAAAGGCGGTTTAGTATTCGATGATTAGTTTATTCGAGGACTCGTCAAATCTAAGGTTTATGCCGGCAGAGGGTGTCCCTTCCAGTCTATTTGAGAAGACTGTTATCCCCTGTCTGACGTCATCTGTTCCGATAAAACATGTAATTCCCGCAGAACTGGGAGCATTTAATTCATCAAGTCTGGTAAATAAAGCCTTTGATCCACTGATTTCGATATGTACTTCTATATCTGGCTTTGCATCCTGGATAAATAGTTGGCCATTAGTTACTACAATCTGCACAAACCCACCTGATGTGAGATCATAGTAATATAGCAAACTGCCATTATTGCCAGCGTCATCTGTTGGATAAACTTCCAATCTTTTTTTATCTTCAGAAATAAGGAGTTGGTGCCCGTCTTTGTACTTTTTTGTTCTAGGAATCCAGGTCCCAATTGGAAAAGGGCCAGCAATAGGATTAAAACTTGGAGATGATGGATTACTGTTCTGCATGTTCGGTTTATTTAAATAGATGAAAAATTATTTTCTTAACAACTCATTGGTAAGGCAATGTAATGAACCCAATGCCTTACAGAATGGATGAAAATCTGCCTCAATAAATACAACCCTGAAGCCTAGTTCCTCCCAAATACTTCGAACTTCCCTATCAAACTTTATACGCTTCCCGCTAGTATCTCCGTAGGAAAACTGAGGCAACCAAACTGTATTAGGTCCTTTAGGTTCCAGTACTTCGACAAGACAATTGTTGTATGAGAATGTATAAGGCTCGGAGGATGGTTTATCTTTAACTCTGATCATCGGATTTCTCTTTACTAAAAATTTTTGTTCTCCGGCTTTGGTTTTTATTGCTTCCAGTTGCCGGATAATTGGGATTATGTTTTTTTCTTCATGATATATTATTTCCCAGTTTTCATTCATTGGCTGCCCTACTAATAGAACATACCTGCCCTCATCAGTTTTTACTCCGGTTAAGGTGATGTACAGGTCTATGTGAATTAATCCGGGGAATGGAGGAAAAATCAATACTGATTCATTTATATTTTTTTTAAAAAATTTCGAGTAGAAACACATGGAATTAATTTTATTTTCATTATCGCAAATCGATTCATACCCAAGTATGGGAATTTTTATATCTTCTTCATTTGTAAGAAACAACTCATGTATTAATTTAATCACTTTTTTTTCTCCACTACAATCTTTATCAAGTCCCAATAAAATAGCCAACATCTTAAATTGATCTCCTCCAATAAAGATAAAATCATCATCAATCAGGATATTGCCGCTTTCTATTACGAACCAGTCATCGGTACAAGGTTCTATACAAGGTAATTCCCTGGGTTTTATGATGCCGTGAATTATTCCTTTGGTTTCTAATATCCCCGCAAGAGATAAATTGGGCTCACTGACAGATGGTTTTTTATTTAATTTCTCAGAATTAAGAGCCTGTCGCTCGCAATTAGAAGAGTTTATTAAATTGATTTTTCCTGGCTCAGACAAGACTAAAAATGGATCTCTTACCCATTCCACAAACTTGTTATTATCTGCGAATATCAAACACTTGCTTATGTCTGATTTAAGGTTTTCGCTATGACTTATTTTGCGTTCGTCCAGAAAATTTTTCAACTCTTGAAAGTGGGTTTCCTCGTCTGCCCAAATAACCAATTGAGTATGATGGTTCAACTTGTAACACAATTCCCCAATTATGCTCTTCATATCCTGATTATAAACCACCAGCAATTTTTTTATTGCACCTGTAACTGAAGATTGTAGTTTCATTTTTTCTCTTTTAGATGTCACAAAGATGAGCGCTGTCAAATTCATATTTGGAAAAAACAAGAAGCATCTGTAAAAACCCAACCCTTAAAAACTCCACAGAACTCTTTATTTTGCAGCCATTTCAGAGACAAACACCCAGTAAAAATGCAAACTTCAGACGACCTTTTTTTACTCATCAAGCACTTAGACAAAGCAGAAAAGCGGCATTTCAAGCTTCAGGCAGGCCTTCAGAAAGGGGATAAAGACTACCTTAAGCTTTTTGACGCCATCGACGCATTGCCCTGGACGCCGTCAGAAAACGGCGAAACCAGCCCTTCTTACGATGAACGGCTGCTGAAAAAAAAATTAGGAAGCAAGATCAGTACCAGTCAGTTGCACGTTACCAAAAACTACCTCTACGGACAGATTTTGAAATCCCTGCGCAGCCTTTATGAAGAAGCGACTACCGAAATGAAGCTCGCCGTTCTGCTTTCAGAAGTAAAAATCCTGGAACAAAAAGGATTATACGAACAGGTGACCAAAAAGTTGGCTACTGCAAAAAACCTGGCTTTAAAATTTGAAAAATACAGTGCTCTGGTAGACTTGCTGCATTTCGAAGCCAACCTGTGCGCCCGCCATAAGTCGAATGTAGTAGAAAATGAGCTTTCAAAATTGTATGAGGCTATTTTTAAATACCTCGAATTGCAGGCCCTCGAAATCAGGTATAAATCCATACAAAATGAAGCAACTGCTTTGTACAGAAAAAACACGCGGGCACGGGATGAAGCCAGCAACCTTAAGTTGCAATCACTTCAAAATGAATCATTATTGCAACCTGACTATCGGCCTGTAACCTTCCTTTCAAAGATTTTTTTTCATTATACAAACGCTATTCTTTCACTTGTAGACAGCAACCCGCACCAAGCCATTTTACATTACCAGGATTTGCAGGCAGTATGGACCGGGTATCCGCATTTTAAAGAAGAATACCCTTCAAATTTCATTATTTATACGACCAATTACTTAGTTTGTTGCCATTTGGTCAAAGATTACAGCCTTTTTCCGGCTTTGATCAACGACCTTGAAAAGGTGCCTCTGCGCAACTACGACGAAAAAGCGGAGGCTTTTCAGAATATCTGGTATTTGCGGCAATTGTATTTTATGAATCAGCAAGTGTTTGAGATCAAAGGTGATCTGACGAGCGAAGCTAAAAAATTAGTTAAGGAGATTGAAAATGGGCTTGCAAAATATGCTCCCCGAATCGTCAAAGCCCGGCAATTGTCCTTCTACCACAATACTGCGGTTATGTTTTTTGCCCTTGCGGCGTACAATGAAGCGCTGGAATGGCTTGTCAAAATCCAGCAAATAGCTAAAACGGATCAACGAAAAGACCTCCAGCTATTTGCCCGGCTGCTCCAACTCGTCATTTTTACCGAAAAAGGCGAACACCTTCATATTGATAATGCTTTCAAAGCTTTTGAGTACCACCTCAAAAAAGAAGACAAACTACACGATTTTGAAGGCATGGTGACCAGAAATTTAAAAATAATTGCCTCCCGAAAAGGCGATAAGCGGACCGTTTTTAAAAAATTTCAGAAGGATCTGGAGCGCTTCCAACCCGAAAAAATCCAGGGCTACGAAGAAATCTCCATCTGGGTGGAAAGCAAACTAAAAAACACTACTTTTCTGGAAATACTCAAAAGTAGAACCCTAACTTAAGGGTCGCTGAAATAATAACTGTCAACTTTTCCAGGGGCCTTTTGCTCCTACCCTTCGTTGGGGAACCGCCTCCCTTAGCTTTGGCTAAGTATAACCCTTATCTGCTCCGGCTTTACTTTTTACGTTGGATCTGCCAGCTAAGAGCTTGTTCGGGATTTCCTGATTGAGTGAGGGTGAGGAAATTTTGTTTTAGACAAGGCGGATTTTGCAGAGATAGCCGGCAGCTATCTTGAAAAAATCCAACGCAGTATAAAATAAAATTTGCCACGCGCAGCTAATTGAGGAATTCCCGAACAAGCTCTAAATCAGGCCACCCCGTACGCCTCCGTACACCAGCCTGTCCGAAAATGAACAGGGGTTTTGCCAGCAGTAAATTCAATTTAATGAAAACCAATTAAGTAAATCACTGGCACAGCAATTGCACTTCCTTCACGGCTGATCATTTCACTCGTCAAATACCAGAAACATGAATCGACTAAGTCTCAAAACCGCCTTTAAAAGCATCCTGAAATACCCCGGAGTTTCCCTCATCAACTGGGGTGGATTGACGCTCGGGCTTACAGCATGCGGGTTAATTGCGCTTTTTGTGGAGCATGAATACCGCTTCGATCGGTTTCATCGGGAGGCGGACCGGGTTTTTCGCTTGAACACCACCTTCAAATACCCCAATTCCCCGGAAAGGCCTACAGCGATGGCTTCTATCATGATGGCCCCTTTTTTGCAGCGCGAAAGCGACGCGGTGGAAGATTACGTCCGTCTTGTTTCGGGTAGTGAAGGTTTTCTTGTACGCGCAGAAAACAAACAGGCAGCGGTTCCAAAAAGCCTGCTCGCCGATACCAATTTTTTCACTTTTTTCAACTTTCCTCTGCGCTACGGCGACCCGGCTTCTGCTTTGAAACACCCAGGAAGTATAGTCATCAGCCGGGCGGTGAGCGAACAATTATTTGGATTGGAGAACCCTGTCGGCAAAATTATTGATTTCAGTTATAGCCTCGCTCCCGGCCGCGACACAACAGAACACTATCCGGTTACTGCAGTCTTCGAAACCCTGCCGCTGCATTCCCACCTGCAATTTGACGCGATTTTTGCCTTAAATGAAAAGGATTATCAATGGGACGCCGTCAACAGCTGGCACAGCATAGTTACAAATACCTACCTGCGTCTGCGTTCGGGCAAAACCGACCAAAGTGCTGCAGCATTTGAGAAATTACTGCCTAAAGAAATGCCGAATGCTGAGATGATCGGCCTCAGCCTGCAGCCCATTTCGGACGTACATCTGGGTTCCGGGAAATTAGAATACGACCTCAATAATTTTCAGCGTTCGGATCGCAAATACGTTTACATACTCAGCCTGGTAGCCTTGTTCATCCTGCTCATTGGCAGCATCAATTTCACCAACCTCTATGCGGTGCTGGCCAACCGGCGCCTGAAAGAAGTTGCCGTCCGGAAATCCATCGGGGCTTCGCGGGGCGATATCATCCGGCAATTAATGGGGGAATCGCTGTTGTTGGCTTCTCTGGCCGGTGTTGCTGCTTTAGGTGCCATTGGAATATCAGAAGTACCATTTCAGGAATTGATGGGCCGCGAACTGAACTTAGCAAAAAGCCCCGGCTTCATGGCGGGCGTGATGGGATTGGCTGCACTGGCAGGATTGGCGGGCGGGCTTATCCCGGCGATCCGGTTATCCGGATTTTCAGCAGTACGGGCTTTTCAGCAAAACCATACCGCCACTTCTACAAAACAGCCTTTTGTGCGCAGCCTTGTCGTGCTGCAGTTTTCTATCGCCATCGCCTTCATCATCGGGATGATCATTTGTTATCAGCAACTTGCATTCATGCGCCACAAAGACCTCGGCTACCAAACTGCGCAGATTGTAAAAATAGACCTTGGCCGGGGCAATTTGCTGAAATATCCGACTTTACGCGAAGCTTTTCTGAAAATTCCAGGTGTAATGGCCGTTAGTGGCAGCAGCGATGAATTGGGTGCCATGCAAAGCCAAATGGGTGTATTGGTTCAAAATGCCGAAACCCGGGCCTGGGAAAACTACCCAATGAACCTCATTTTTGCGGACCGCAATTTCTTCGAACTGCACGGTATGCAGTTTGTTTATGGCGGAGCACCTTCCGAATCAGGCACCGCAACGGGACGCGAGTATGTAGTGAATGAGACGTTTCTTAAAAAAATGGGCTGGAAAGGCGATCCGATTGGAAGGGGAGTCGTGAGGTCCGGTTTGCCGGAAACCGAAATCGGGCGTGTAGTGGGTGTAATCCGGGATTTTCACCAAAGTTCGCTGCATGCCGCCATCGAGCCCATTTGCATTCAGGCTTCACAGGTAAATCAAATCCTGGAAATCAAGCTGGCAGTTGCCAATTTGCAGGATATCCTCCCAAAACTTGGCGCGGTTTGGTCGCAGCAGGTTATAGACCGGCCTTTTGAGTTCGAATTTTTGGATGACCACTTTGCGGGGCTTTATGCGGCAGAGGAACAGCTCGGGCGCAGTCTGCTGACGGCGACCCTGCTGGCGATTGCCATTGCCTGCATGGGATTGCTGGGATTATCGGCGTTCATCATCCAGCAACGTACCAAAGAAATTGGCATCAGGAAAGTGCTGGGGGCCAGCATAGCAGGAATTACCGGCCTGCTGGCCAACGATTTCCTTAAACTCGTTGCGGTGGCCATTCTGCTTGCCAGCCCTGTAGCTTATTGGTTCATGAATCAATGGTTGTCCGATTTTGCCTACCGCATTGACATGCAGTGGTGGATGTTCGTTTTGGCAGGTGCCAGTGCTATGGCCATTGCATTTTTTACGGTGAGTGTTTTGAGTGTAAAAGCTGCACTGGCCAATCCGGTGAAGAGTTTGAGGAATGAGTAAAGGCCTTTTTTCGTTTGCCCAACCGCAACGAATGAGTTTGATGGTTGTCTTTTCCAGGATGAAAAGCTCTTTACCGGCATGAATCTACACATGATCACCACCAATCTGCTGGTATCCGGCAACATCCTTCTTTTGATGCTTGGCGGCTTGCAGGGCTTATTACTTGGTTTTTTGCTGCTCCGTAAAAAAGCATACCGGGAAGGTTACGGCTTTTTGATCTTCTATTTGACCGTCATGATTGCCCAGCTTGTTTTCAAAGTGCTGGACAAGTGGTGGATGATGCAGCAGCTACATACGGCTTATAGAATCAGCTACCTTTTGCCCTTTTTGTACGGTCCTTTGGTATTGCTTTTTGCCAAAAGTTTTGCGGCCGGATCCGACCGTTTTAAGCTTTCGGACACTTTACACTTTGCGCCTTTTCTGTTGTGTTGCGGAGGGCTTTATTTCAGATATTCCTGGCCTTGGGCCGGTTGGGCAATTGAAGCAATGAAAAGCTGGAATGCACTGGCCCCCCAACTGGTATTGCTTGGAGCTTATCACTACCGGGCATTTAGCCTATGCTCCCGGGTTTTGGATGCGGATGTTAAGCTGGCGGAAAAAGGGCATTGGATCAGGCAATTCATCTTACATTCCTGGTGGATTTGCAGTACGATAAGTTGCCTGTTGATTTTGATTTACCAAACCTACCCGAATCTGGCAGCGCTTCGATTCGGATTTGTCTTACTGACTGTTTTTATTTATTGGGTGAGTTACAGCGCATTGCAACAGCCTGCTTTGTTTTTCCGACCCTCTGCCTTGCCTTGGAACGAAACGGCCCTTCCCCCTCCAAATGGCCGTGTGGTTTTGCCAAACAAAGAAAAAAAATACGTCAATTCGGCATTGAAAGAATCAGAAGCGGCCCGGATTGAAGCCACCTTGCAAGAACTTGCCCTGCAGAGGATTTTTACTGACAACGCACTGACCATAGAAAAACTGGCAGAACTGGCCGGGACAAACCGCCACACTTTATCCCAGGTGTTGAACGAACGGCTTGGCAAATCCTTTTTCGACTACGTCAACGGGCTTCGGGTCGCCGAAGCAAAACGCCTCCTTGGAGACCCTTTGCGCCAGCATCTCAAAATTTCTGCCATCGCTTATGATGCAGGATTTAACTCTCTTTCGGTGTTCAATGATGTTTTTAAAAAGCAGACCGGACAAACGCCATCAGATTTCAGGAAAATAGTAATGATTAGCCGGATATAGAGTCCCGAAGTTATCGGTTCGGTAGGCTGCAGGCTTCTTTTGCCTCAAATTTGGGGGCAAGAAATCACCTGACAAAATATGCAGCTATGAAAAACATCCTCTATGTCTTACTATTCCTTGCCACCACGGCAAGGGCTCAAAATCCGGGTGCCGTTCCTCCTCTGGATGGCCGTCAATACGGCGTCGTGCTGGAGCACCCGGGCATGAAGTCGGTTATTGTAAAATCCGACATCTCCTACCTGAACAATGACAAAGGCAACCTGCACATGGATGTCTACTTGCCGCCGGGGTTGAAAAAGCAGGAAAAACGCCCCGCTATTGTTTTCCTCAACGCCGTTGGCGATCAGGAAGGTGAAAGCAAATTAAAAAGTTGGGGCATCTACACGTCGTGGCCCCGGTTGATGGCCGCAAATGGCTATATCGGCATTTCTATGGAATCCGACGGCGACCGCATCCAGGAGTCGCTCCGCGGCATCTTTGATTTCCTCGCCAAAAACGCGGGGCAATTCAATATTGATCCCGAAAAAATGGGTGTATATGCCGCTTCCGCTAATGTAGGGCAATCTGTGGCTTACCTGATGGGGGAACACGCCAATAAGGGTATCCGGGCTGCCGTACTCTATTATGGCCATCACCAGGCTGGGCCTTACCGCAAAGACTTGCCCGTACTGTCTGTCATTGCAGAAGGCGACCTCCACCGAAGTCCCGGAACAGCCGATAACTTATGGAAGAATGTATTGGCCAATTATGCCCCGTGGACGATAAAAATGGCGTCCGGGCTGCCCCATGCTTTCGATGCTTTTTCAGACAATGATGCTGCCCGGCGTATTGTGATGGAAACCATTTCTTTTTGGAAAAACAACCTGGATCCGGTGCCGGTACCCAGCTGGAAGCCTGCTGAAGGCCGGGATCTTTTAGGCACTGTTGGGATAGATCGGGCCAAAGCGCTTGGGATGCTCGACCAGATGACAAAAAAATACCCGGAGGACATCACTGTACTGGCCTACTATGCCAACGAACTGTCTGCCGACGGGCAACTGGCTGCAGCTGAATCCGTTTATTTAAAAATGCTGAAAATCAGCCCCGGTGATGTCCACGCAATGATGGACCTCATTGCATTGCTGTACAAGCAAAAGAAAACTGAAGAGGCAGAAAAATGGCTGGCTACCGCCTTTAGCTCCACAAGGCCGAGCGCAGATGCCTATAACAACCTGGCCTATAACCTGCTCGTTTTGGGAGAAGATGCCGAAGCAGCGAAGTGCTACGAAAAAGCCATTTCTATAAAACCCGAAGGTCTAACCTACTACAACCTTGCCTGCGCTTATTCCAAGAGCAAAAACCCCGACAAGGCATTTGCTGCACTCGAAAAAGCCATTGAGCACGGCTTCACTTACCGGAATCAGTTTGAACATGATCCGGATTTGGAACCCCTAAAATCGGATAGCCGTTTTCAGGTGCTGCTGGCAAAAACGAAGTAAGGCCTGCCCTTAAAACCTGATGTGACAGGAGGAAACTTTACAGGTTTTGGCAGGAACCTGTAGTTACCCCTTTTTTATTTTTTCAATTCGCCGAACTTCTTTGATCAATAAAGGAAAACCGGGTTCGGTCATGCCGTGGTCGTAACCAGCCAATTCCAGGAGCCGGGTGTCTTTATGGCCTGCTACTTTCATCATCCGCATGAGGTAGGCGTTTTCTTCGTACCGTCCCAGCAATTCCAGTTCCCGGTCGCCCGTAATCAGCAACAAAGGGGGTGCATCCGGGCGGACGTGATAAAGGGGCGCCAACTGGTCGATTACAGGCTGCGTATCCGGAATGCCGCGCTCTTCGCGGATTTTAAAATGAGTAATTGCCTGGCCACTGAAAGGAATGATGCCTGCAAGGGCATTGGCGTCAATACCGTGTTTTTTGAGCCAGGATTTATCCAATCCGATCATGGTGGCCAGATATCCGCCGGCGGAATGCCCGGAAACAAAGATGAGCGCCGGATTTCCACCGAAGTTTCTGATATTTCTGAACACCCAACCCACCGCCGCCGCTGCGTCTTCGATGTACGTTGGGGCTTTTATTTTCGGGTACATCCGATAATTAACGGCAACAACGCAAACCCCTTTTTCTTTCAAAGCCTCGGGAATTTCCTTGTTCCCGGCTGCTAAACCTCCGCCGTGGAACCACACAATGGTGGCGTAATCTTTCTGATCTTTTGGATAATAGATGTCCAAAACACACCGCTCGTTGAGGTAAGCGTCTGCCTGATTGACCGAGTCGTCATAATAATGGATATTTTGCCTGGTTTCATAGGGTATTGCCTGTGCATAACAAGCCATTCCGAAGGCGAAAAAAATGATGGACCATAACATTTGCCTCATGTCAGACTGATTTTAGGATAAATGATGATTTTCAAAACAGGGATGCTTTGGGGCATCCATCCTGAATCTATTTCCGTTCAAAACTAATAATTGATCCGGAAATGCAAGGCGGGAGGTAAGCCTCCGGGCCATCCTTTTCCTTATGGCGTTGATCTGCCAGATAAAACAGGCGTCCGCCTACGCACACTTCCTTGTCCGGAATCGAACAATATTTCCGGCAATCTTAAACTACAAGTTATTTAAAACAAGCCACTTGCATTCATGGCACACCAATTGCGCTACCCAACCCGGCAGATCATTTTAAATCAATACGCATGTGGACCAACTACCTGAAAATCGCCCTGCGGAATTTCCGGCGGCAAACCTTCTTCTCCCTGATCAATGTAACAGGCCTGGCTGTCGGGCTGGCAGCTTGCTGGCTCATCGGCCTTTTTGTGGTGCATGAGCAAAATTACGACCGGTTTCTTCCTGATGCCAGCCGGATTTGTGCTGTTGGTCTCGACCTGAAGATGGGCGATATGCAGGGTCGCACCACCAATACCCCACCGCCGATCGGGCCGCGTCTGGTAGCCGATTACCCCGAAATTGAACTGGCGGCCCGCACGTTCCACCTTGGCGATGTAGTGGTGCGCCGCGACCATTCAGGGCATGCGCCGTTGGTATTTACAGAAAATACCGCCATGGCAACGGATACGGCTTTCATCGAATTGTTTGGTTTTCCGATGGCGGAAGGTGATGCTGCCACAGCTTTAGACGCGCCGGGGAGTCTGGTGCTGACCGAAAAAGCTGCTGAAAAATACTTTGGAAAAACCCCGGCAATGGGGCAGGCGCTGGCACTGAACGACCGCCTGTTTAAGGTAACAGGCATCGTCAAAAACCTGCCTTCTACCTCTACCCTACAGTTTGATTTTTTATTGCCAATGGCAGATTTCAGAGTCGTGGAGAACTTTTCCTGGAGCTGGATCTGGTTGCAGGTTGACACCTGGGTAAAGTTGCGCAAAACCCCTGATGCATCAGATATTGCTGCGCTGGAGGCCAAATTTCCTGCAATGGTGCGGGCTTATGCCCCCGCGGCTTACGAGCGCATCGGCCAAAACTTTGAAGAAAACCTGAAAAAAGGCGACCGGCTTGACGTTCGGTTGCTGGCTTTAACGGAGTTACACCTCGATTCCGGCGATTTGATTTCGAGGCTTACCACCCTGGGCAACCGGCAACAGGTGCACATTTTCAGCATCGTGGGTGCCTTGATATTGTTGCTCGCCTGTGTCAATTTCATGAATCTTTCCACTGCCCGTTCCATGCGGCGTGCGCGGGAAGTAGGCGTACGCAAAGCCCTTGGTTCGCAGCGCACTGCCTTAGCAGGGCAGTTTCTCACCGAAGCACTTTTATACGGCGTTGTGGCGATGGTGCTGGCGACTGCACTGGCCGGCTTGTCTTTACCGGGATTTAATCAGTTGACAGAACTTGAGTTATCGCTTGCTGACTTGTTTTCACCAAAAATTGCCTGGTTGGCCGTTGGCCTGCCTTTGCTGGCCGGGGTGACCGGAGGGCTGTATCCGGCCCTTTACCTGTCCAAATTTAAAACAACTGAAATTTTCAAATCCGCTTCCGGCTCCTCCAAAGGCGGCCACGCTGGTATCCGGAGCGGGTTGGTAGTTTTCCAGTTTGCCGTTTCCATCGCCCTGATGTTTGGTTCGTTTGTAGTGTACCGGCAATTGGAATTTGCCCGGAAGCAATCGCCGGGTTTGCAACGCGAGCACGTGCTGGTTTTGCCGGGTGCCCGGCATTTTGAATCGCCATCGGCACGCGAAACCTTCCGTCAGCAATTGTTGCAACTACCGGAAGCCGTTGACGCGACCTGGTCTACCTACCTGCCTTCGCTGGGTAGTTTTGGCGACTACTATGAACCTGAACAAGGTGCACAAGACCAAGCCGTGGCCCCCACGTTATTGCTGAGTTCCTTTTTAACCGACGCCAATTTTGCGCCCACACTGGGCATTGAAATCATTGCCGGGCGAAACTTCCAGTCGAACTCCAAACTAGATTCCACCTCCGTCATTTTGAATGAATCGGCTGTAAAAGCCCTGGGATGGCAGGATCCTGTCGGGAAATGGATGCGTTATCCGGGCAACGAAAACCAGCGGTTCCAGGTCGTTGGCGTCATGCGGGATTTCCACTTGGCTTCGGTCAAAAACCTGATCGAACCCACTGCTTTGTTCCACGAATCTTCAAAAACCTACCAGACCTGGGGTTCCTACATCGCGGTCCGGTTGAAAGCAGGCTCCGAAAAAACGGCGGTTGAAAAAACAGCTGCGCTTTGGAAAGCAGCTGTTCCAGGCGCGCCGTTTGAATACGATTTTCTCGATGCTGCCTTTGCGCGGTTGTATCGGGAAGAAGCTAAAACTGCGTCCGTTTTGGGTGTTTTTACCGGATTAGCGCTGTTCATCGGCTGTCTGGGGTTGTTTGCATTGGCTACCTTCACGGCAGAGCAACGCACAAAAGAAATCGGCATCCGCAAAGTACTGGGCGCTTCAGTGGCGGGCATCACGGGGTTATTGGCTAAAGATTTTTTAAAACTGGTCTTGATTGCCATTGCGATTGCTACACCGGTTGCCTGGTATTTTATGCAGGAATGGCTGGCCGATTTTGTATATCGCATTAATTTACAGTGGTGGATGTTTGCACTAGCCGGTGGTGTGGCTATAGTCATAGCTTTTTTTACTGTAAGTTTCCAGAGTGTAAAAGCCGCACTGGCGAACCCGGTGAAGAGTTTGCGGAGCGAGTAGGGGCGGCCCTTGCTGTCTCCCAATACACGAGGCGGAGCCTCATAAATAGAAGACTCGAGGCCGAAGCCTTGCGCCAGCAATGAGAACATTGCATTGCCTGGAATACAAAAGGCAATGCGCAGGAATCGACTCATAAACAACCAGTTAATATTTTAATTTTCAATACAAAAGCATGTTGATCTATCACCTAAAAATAGCAGCCCGAAACCTTTCGAAGCAGAAAATGTACACGGCTATAAAAGTCGGTGGCTTTGCGCTGGGGGTTGCCGCATGTACCCTTATTGCCCTGTTTATCCGGCACGAGTTGAGCTTCGATACGCATTATAAAAATGGGGAGAATCTCTACAGAGTGGTTGGCATCAATCGCAATGAAGGAATAGTAGACAGAGGTGTGAATTTTCCGGCTCCCTTTGCCCCGGCATTGAAAGCAGAGCTGGCAGAGATTGAAATGATTGGTCGAATCAATCCCAATACCTTGTTCACAGGCGGGGGCAACCCATTGCGCCGGATGAACGAAACGGAAAACCACTACGAGGAAGGGTTTACTTTTGCCGATCCGCAGATGATTGACCTGCTGGAAATTCCAATGATTTACGGCCATTCAGCCAGCGCACTGAAGCAACCCAATTCGATTGTTATTTCAAAAAAAATTTGTGACAAATACTTCCCCGGTGAAAACCCCGTGGGACAAACGCTGATTTTCAACGACAATGCCAGAGAACCCGTACTCATTAGCGGTGTCATGCAGGATTTTCCGAATAATTCACATTTGGATTTTGATTTCCTCATTTCACAAAGCGGCCTGGAATTCTATCCCGGAGAACAGACCAACTGGAACGCCAGCAATTACCACACGTACCTGCGCCTGCGGCCGGGAACCGACGTGGAACAGTTTGAAGAAAAAATGATGGCCACTGTTTTTGACAAATACCTGATTGATGTTTTCAAAAAAGAAGGCATGGATGCTGCGGCCATTGAAAAAATACGGCAATCCATTGGGTTGGAATTACAGCCCATTTCGAAAATTCACCTGCATTCATCAGGCATTGCCGACGGGTTTATGCACGGCGATACGCGCATGGTTTGGCTTTTTGGAACCATTGCCTTTTTCATTTTGGTGATCGCCTGCATCAATTTTATCAACCTGAGTACAGCCCGCTCAGCAGAACGGGCCCGCGAAGTAGGCGTGCGCAAGGCGCTGGGGTCACAACGCAGCGATCTGGTCAGACAATTTTTGACGGAAACGGTTTTGCTTAGCGCAGGAGCATTTGTTTTGGGTCTTTTTTTGGCCCGGATTGCGCTGCCTTTTTTCAACCAGTTGGCCGATAAGTCGCTGACAATCCCCTGGGAAGAGCTATGGTTTTTGCCTCTTTTTGCAGGAACTGCACTTTTAGTCGGGTTGTTGGCAGGGCTTTACCCGGCTTTTTATATGGGGTCGTTCCAACTCGTGCACGTGTTGAAAGGATCCGGGCACCGGGGAAACAAAAGCGTTCCCCTGCGGAGTAGCCTGGTTGTTTTCCAATTTGCAGCCTCTACGGTGCTGATTATCGGAGCGATTGTGGTCCTGAAACAAACGGATTTTATTTTAAATACCCAGCTTGGCTTCGACAAGGAGCAGGTGTTGCTGTTGCAGGGCACGCAAAATTTAGGCGACAAAACTCCGGTTTTCAAACAGGAACTCCGCCGGATATCAAGCGTGGAAAATGTCAGCATCAGTGATTATTTGCCAATTTCCGGAGGAGGGTCAAAACGCAACGGCAATACGTTTTGGGAAGTTGGCAAAGATAAAAACAGCGACTTTGTTACTTTCCAAATGTGGACAGTTGACCATAACTACATCCAGACACTGGGTATGGACCTGGTGGAAGGCCGGGATTTTTCGCCCGAGATGCCGAGCGACTCACAAGCCGTAATCATCAACGAGACCCTGGCCCGAAAGCTGAATTTTGAGCAGCCTGTTGGCAAACGCATTACCAATGATTTTAGCACATACACGGTTATTGGCGTAGTGAAGGATTTCCATTTTGAATCGTTTCGGGAAAATATCGGCGGCGTATGCCTCGCCCTTGGCAACAGTCCCGGTATCACAGCGGTGAAAGTAAAAACCTCCGACATGCCCCAAACCATAGAGGCCGTGACACGCGCATGGCAAAAAATATCGCCCAATCAGGCCATCCGCTACACCTTCCTTGACGAAGGTTATGCCCGCATGTATGACGATGTACTGAAGCAAGGGCGTATTTTTGGAAGCTTTGCGGTTTTTGCTATCCTGATAGCCTGTCTGGGTTTGTTTGCTTTGGCAACTTATATGGCCGAACAACGGACAAAAGAAATCGGTATCCGTAAGGTTTTGGGCGCATCGGTAACCAGTATTTCAAACCTTTTGGTTCGGGATTTTGTGAAATTGGTTTTCATTGCCATCGTCATTGCTTCGCCCATTGCTTATTATTTTATGCAAAAATGGCTTTCCGATTTTGCCTATCACATTGATTTGCAATGGTGGATGTTTGCTGCAGCAGGTTTGATAGCGCTGGCAATTGCCTTTTTGACAGTGGGGTTTCAGAGTGTGAAGGCCGCGCTGGCCAATCCGGTAAAAAGCCTCCGATCGTAGTGATGAATCAGGCTTTAGGTGTTGCGAAAGCAGCATCAAATCATTGCGAGCGAATAAAATACTTAATCCAATCAAAAGATTCCATTCATGCTCATCAACGATATCAAGATAGCGATCCGAAACCTGCGCACAAACAAGTTTTTTACCATATTGAATGTAGCTGGCCTTGCACTGGGGATGTCGGCCTGCCTGTCCGTCATTCTTATTATCCAGGATCAGTTGAGCTACGAAAAATTCCACCCGGCTACGGAGCGGACCTATCGCATATTAAGCCAGGCTTACACCCTCGACGAGGGCGGGCGCGGCAAATTTGCCACTACTCCATATCCACTGGGCGAAACGCTGCAACGCGATTTTTCCGGAGTGGAAAATGCCGTTCGTTTGGTACGAGGGCTGAACAATCAGGATGCAACAACGAGTAAGAACCTGACCGTTCAACTTGACGGCTATTTCACAGAACCTTCATTTTTTCAGGTTTTTGGCTTTCAGTTAGCATCAGGCAACCCTGCTACCGCACTGTCAGAGCCAAATAGCATAATACTGGATAAAAAAGCGGCAACCCGACTTTTTGGCAATCTGGACCCAATGGGGCAGTTACTGACGCTCAAAGACTGGGGGATATTTCGGGTCACAGGAATTGCGCTGCCTCCGCCTGGCAAATCGCACATCGGCTTCGATTGCCTTGCATCGGCGAGTACACTCCTTACCAAAGAGCAGGCTTACGCGCCCAATGAGGAGGAGAACAAGGTGCTAAACAACTGGGGCAATCGGTATATGTCGCTTAACTATGTTGTGTTGCAGCCCGAAAGGACAAAAGCTGACCTTGAGGATGCGCTGTTGGCGGTATCTGAAAAGTATACACAGCCCGATGCAAAGGGGGAAAAACTGCATCTTTTTGCTCAAAATTTAGACAAGATCACCCCGATGCCAGAAATGCTGCACAACGAGATTGGCTTTGGGGTACCGTGGTTTTTTATTTGGGGGCTTGGGGTATTTGTGGCAATCCTTATCCTCTTTCCCTGCCTCAATTATGCCAATCTGGCTATTGCGCGGTCTTGGGCGCGAG
>JABWAJ010000607.1 GCA_013361075.1 Saprospiraceae bacterium
CCCTCCATTACCGGCTTCGAAGCCTCGGGGCCAATATCGCCAAGCCCGAGTACTGCCGTCCCGTTGCTGATGACAGCAACCAAGTTGCCTTTTGCTGTATATTTGTACACATCTTCCCAATTGGCGGCAATTTCAAGGCAGGGTTCGGCTACACCCGGCGAATAGGCTAAGGAAAGGTCGCGTGGCGTATTGGTTTCTTTGGTAGGGATGACCTCAATTTTGCCAGGTCGGCCCTTGGCATGATAGTACAGGGCATCTTCTTTGCGAATGTTCTTTTGCTCCATAGTTGAGTTGTTTGCATAAAATCAGGAGGCCAAAATTAAGCCGGATTATTTAAAAAGGCTGACCCTGGCTTTGGAAAAAAAATTATAATTATTTTAGCCTGTTTGCTTACAAAACCCGGGAGAACAAACCGTTTTGCCCTTGCAGCTATGGTTTTGCTTTTGATGGGAATCGGGCGAACAGCTTAAGGGCAGGAAAATGCAGATTCACTTAATTTGACTGGTATAACGGCCAATACCCCGATAGCGAGCGCAAAATGGCATGGGGAGGACTTGGGTAACCGGTTTCAAAATATCTTTTTTCAAAAAAAAGTCTGCATCCTGTAACGTCTTTGGAAATGCCGGTATAAAGGGAGGTACACGCTTTAAAAACAGCGGGACGACCTCAAAAAATCAACGTTTGACAATCAGGCCCGACGAGTTGCGCTTCTTCGAACGGCAAAATCCCAGAAACCTTTTTGAAGCGCTGTAATCCTATGAACACACTGCCGGATAACGGCACTATCTGCTTAAAATTTTTATTATCCCATGAATGCGTTTTTTTGAATCCCATGATTCGGCAGTCACCTTTTCCGGGGGTAGCTGCACTGAATTGCCCGTGTTTTTCCCTATGTGCGAAACGTCTCCCTTTGACAAGGAGGCATCCATTGTTAAAAAAGCGCTGCAATCGAAAGATTGACAGCGCTTTTTATTTTATACTGTGTGGTAATGAGTAGAGCGCGGAAAGCGTAACTGTATCTATTCCAAAACCGGTTGTGGCGTAACACGCATGTACGGTTTCATCATTTCGTAACCTTTGGGAAATTTTTCTGCAACAGCCTCTTCCGTCAGCGTCGGCAGAATAAATACATCTTCTCCCCATTCCCAATCAACGGGAGTAGCAACGTAATAGTTGGCCGTCAATTGAAGGGAGTCAATCGCACGCAGGATTTCATGAAAATTGCGCCCCGTAGAAGGTGGATAAGTCGTGATGAGTTTGATGGTTTTATCCGGAGCGATGATGAAAAGAGAGCACATGGGTTCCTGATCTTCATCACCTGAAGAAACCATCCCATAACGGGAGGCTATGCTGCCGGATTCATCCGCAAGCAGCGGAAAATTGATGAGGACTTTTTGTGTTTCCTGAATTTCTTTTGCGTGGAAAGAAAGCAGGTTGGCAGAAACCCTGCCCGCAGCAAGAATTTTTACCTTGCGCTTATCAAATTCATTTTTCAGTTCAGCAGTGCGGACAATTTCACTGGCACAAACCGGTGTCAGGCCTCCTGTTCGAAGGCAAAACATACACCAATGATCACCGAGCCAGTCATAAAAATTGATTGCCCCAAATGTACTTTGGGCTTGAAAGTTGGGCGCAACATCTCCTAATCGTAGGGCCATTGTCAATGTTTTAGGGCTTTATCTGAAAGCGTGATAAAGTAAATTTGTTAAAATTTGTGTTTGCCCATTGTGTTGCGAACGTGCAATTTACAACAAAAATGTCCGAGTGGCAAAAAAGTGGCCGATTTTTTTTTCAGGCCACTTTTTTGCTTCTTTAATATTACAAATTCGGCTGCGGCGTAATGCGCAGGTAAGGCTTCAGTTTTTCGTAGCCTTTCGGGAATTTTTTGTCGGCATCTTCATCCGTGATGGCCGGCAGAATGACTACATCTTCGCCCCATTCCCAATCCACCGGAGTTGCCACGCTGTGGTAAGCCGTCAACTGCAATGAGTCAATCACCCGAAGGATTTCGTGAAAATTGCGCCCCGTAGACGGCGGATAAGTCATCGTCAGTTTGATTTTTTTGTCCGGCCCGATGACAAAAACAGTGCGTACGGTAAACTTTTCCGTTTGATTCGGATGAATCATGTCGTACAGTTCTGCCACATTGCGGTCATCATCGGCAATCAGCGGAAAATTCAGCGTTACATGCTGGGTTTCTTCAATGTCCTTTACCCATTCGTTATGCGAACCAAGGGGATCTACGCTTACCGCGATAACTTTGACGTTGCGTTTGGCAAACTCTTCTTTAAGCGCTGCGGTGCGGCCCAGTTCTGTCGTACAAACAGGCGTAAAATCAGCAGGATGCGAATACAGAACGCCCCAGCTGTCGCCAAGCCATTCGTGAAAATCAATTTCACCTTCCGTACTTTTCGCCTTGAAGTTGGGTGCGATATCTCCTAATCTTAATGACATGATGTTTGTTATTTTTAGGTTTTGAAAATTAAAAATTGTTGATCGCCGAGAGCCATTCGGCCGATTTATTGCGGTAAATTCAAGTGCTAAAAACGCTCCGTACCCGGCAATGCTTTCCTAATAAACGATGCATGGAGGCTCTGGGTTGTCTTGCTGTTCTTTTCAATAAACCGTTTGTTCATAAAATCGCCAACAAGCGTTGCAATTTGCTCATATTCAATGAGAAATCCATCGTGACCATAATGGCTGTCTATGATTTCCAGATAAGCATCCGGAAGATTTTTGGCCAAAAAAGCCTGCTCTTCCGGAGGAAAAAGCACATCCGATTCAATGCCGATGACCAACGCCTGAGCCTTCACTTGCGCCAACGCAGCTTTTGCTCCTCCCCTGCCCCTACCGATCTGGTGGCTGTCCATGGCTTTACTCAGGGTCAGGTAAGCCCTGGCGTCAAAGCGACGGCGCAATTTTAAGCCCTGATAGCGCTGATAGGAACTCGCCAAAAAATCATCTGTTTTTTCTGTGGTACCTTCGGATTGGGAACGGCGATACGACTCATAACTGCGGTACGACAACATCGCAATGGCACGTGCGGCTTCGAGCCCCAGCATCCCTGCATCCGGTTCGTCACTGGCAAGTGTCGGATCAGCTTCAATGGCCATACGCTGGGCTTCATTAAATGCAATGCCCCAGGGTGAATGGAAAGCATTGGTAGCCAACAGGCAAATCTGTTCAAAAAGCGCAGGGTCGGTCACCGCCCATTCCAGCACCTGTTGCCCGCCCATTGAGCCCCCAATGGCAAATCTGATTTTTTCAATCCCCAGATGGCGC
>JABWAJ010000049.1 GCA_013361075.1 Saprospiraceae bacterium
CTACTTTATTTTTACGCCCCGGAAGCGCCGGTTCTCTCTTTTCTCAGCATTGGTGTATCTTTTTCCGGTATCCTGTTTATGGTAAATACAACCGATGGACGCCATTTCTTTTAATGGCTTGTATTTTTTGTTTTAAAACTATCACTGCGATGTCTGAATTCCTTTCTTTTATGCTTGAAATCATCAAGTTAACAGTACCCGGACTACTTGTATTCTTTACCACTTATTACTTGCTGCGGCAATACCTCAACGGGCAACTCAGGCTCAAACAGGTCGAGAATAAGCAAAACCATCAACAAACAACCATCCCGCTGCGCCTCCAGGCTTATGAACGACTTTCTTTGTTTTGCGAACGCATTGCCCTGCCCAACCTGCTGCTGCGGGTGAGAAAAGAAGGCATGACCGTGGCCGAGTTGAAACTATCGCTGATCTTAGCCATACAGATGGAATACGAGCACAACATTACCCAGCAGGTATATGTGTCCCAACAACTTTGGCAAATCATCAAAATTGCCCGCGACAACACCGTCGGCTTCGTCAGTGCAGTGGCTGAAAACCTGGATCACAAAGGTGATGGCAGAGAACTTGCCGAACTCATCCTGAGGCACTTAGCTAACCAGGATACCACCGGCCTCGATACTGCACTTTTGGCCATTGGAAAAGAAGCCGGGGCTTTACTGGGATAAGCGCTTAATTCTTACATTTGCTGTGTGGGGCATTCTCCACCACTTCGGCAAACCGGCAAAATCCTGACCCATGTCGCACAACAGAAGAAAATTCCTCGGACAGCTTGCCGGCGCAGTAGGCGCTGCATCGGTGCTTCCTTTCTTTGAAACGCAGCAGGGCCGGTCGTTTTTGCGCCTGGTGGATGAAACCAAGAACCTTCCGGCGGATGCATTTACCTCTGACGAGACCTTCTGGTATCAGGTGCAGCAGGCTTATACCGTGTCGCCATCGGTCATGAACCTGAACAATGGCGGCGTTTGCCCGCAACCACGGGTGGTGCAGGAAGCAGTGGAACGCTACAACCGGCTAAGCAACGAAGCGCCTTCCTACTACATGTGGCAGGTGCTGGATCAGGGCCGCGAACCGCTGCGCGCCAAACTGGCTGCATTGGCAGGGTGCACAGCCGACGAAATTGCCATCAACCGAAATGCTTCTGAAGCGCTGGAGACGGTTATTTTTGGGCTTCGCCTGCAAAAAGGAGACGAAGTAGTACTGACTAAACAGGACTATCCCAACATGATCAATGCCTGGAAGCAACGTGAAAAACGCGACGGCATTGTCCTGAAATGGCTTTCCTTCGATTTTCCAATCGAAGATAAATCGCAGATCGTCAACACCTACGCATCTGCTTTCACTGCCAAAACCAAAGTCGTTCACATCACCCATACCATCAACTGGAACGGCCAACTCCTGCCCGCAAAAGAAATTGCGGCGGAAGCCAAAAAACGAGGGATCGAAGTCCTGGTAGACGGTGCTCATTCTTTCGCCCATTTCGATTATAAAATACCGGACCTGGATTGCGATTATTTTGGCACAAGCCTCCACAAATGGCTCTGTGCGCCGTTTGGCAGCGGTTTGCTCTATGTGCGCAAGGAAAAAATAGCCCAACTGTATCCCCTGCTGGCTGCACAGGATCCGGAAAGTCCGGACATCCGCAAGTTTGAAAGCCTGGGCACCCGTTCTTTTGCCATTGAACACGCCATCGGGCAAGCGGTTAATTTTCACCAGATGATTGGCAGCGAACGAAAGTTCAAAAGGCTGCACTTCCTGAAGAATTATTGGGCAGAAAAAGCCAATGAACTGCCTGGCGTCAAAGTGGCCACTTCGCTGAAACCCGACTTTGGGGGCGCGATTGGCCTGCTGACCATGGAGGGCAAAAAGCCGGAAGAAATCAGTTCTTTTTTATTTTCCAGGTATAAAATTCACACGGTGTCTATTGCCTGGGAAAACATCAATGGGGTGCGCATTACCCCCAATGTTTATACGACACAAAGTGATCTGGATGTTTTGGTTGGTGCAATCCGCCATTTACACAAAGGAGGCTGATTGGTAACCTTGAATACGCGAATACTATGGCTGAGAAAATAAGGCTTGAAATCATCGCTCTGGCAAACAACGACGCCCAAAACAACAGTTTTGTGCTTTTGCTGAAAGAGGAAAACGGAAATCGCAGGCTGCCGGTAGTCATTGGGGCATTCGAAGCCCAGGCTATTGCCGTAGTCGTGGAAAAAATTCACCCCGGCAGGCCGCTGACCCACGATTTGCTTTACAATATTCTGACTGCAATGAATGCAGAAATAACAGAAGTAACGATCACTGCCCTCGAAAACGGAGTTTTCCACGCATTGGTGCATTGTGCATTCTCTGACGGCCGTGCGATTGAGGTGGATGCCCGCACTTCGGATGCTGTAGCAATGGCGGTGCGGTTTAATTGCCCGATTTATGTGGAAGCAGCCATTTTGGAAGAAGCAGGCATTGCTTTTGAAGATCCGTCACGCCCCGCTTCAACACCAACGGCGCTGCCCGGAAGCCTCACTTCCTACTCTGTAGAGCGGCTCGAACAAATGCTGGAAGATGCCATTGCACAGGAAGCCTATGAGCGTGCAGTGGAAATCCGGGACGAGATTAAGAAACGGAAAGGATAAGCGCAATTTGAATAACCAGTTTCCAGTACCAACCAACTTATGAGCGGCATGCAATTATTTGGAGCAACTACTTACGCAGAAAGGCGCAAACGCCTGCAACAAGCGATTCCGTCAGGCATTATTTTGCTGATGGGCAACGAAGAGAGCCCCTGCAATTACACCGACAACGTTTATCCATACCGGCAGGACAGCAATTTTTTGTATTTTTTGGGAATAGACCAGCCTGGCCTTGCTGCCATTATTGATGTGGATGCCGGAAAAACCATCCTGTTTGGTGACGACCCCGACATCATGCACATTGTATGGATGGGCGCGCTTCCTTCTATGTCAGAACTTGCCACTGCAGCCGGAGGTGCCGAAACGATGCCTTATTCCCGTATGGAGTCCTATCTGTCCGATGCCCGCAGCAAAGGACGATCCATCCATTACCTGCCGCCTTATCGCGCCGAAAACAGCATTAAGCTCAGCGTTTGGACGGGGATTCCCCTGAATGGCCTGGCAGCGGGCGCTTCCGTCCCATTGATTGAAGCCATTGTAGCACTCAGGGCACACAAATCAGAGGAAGAAATTGCCCAAATGGAGCAAGCAGTGAATACCTCCGGCCTGATGCACATAGCGGCGATGAAAGCAGCCAGACCCGGCATGAAAGAATACGAATTGGTGGGATTGGTGGAAAGTATTGCCCGCGCCGGTGGTGGCGCTTTGCCCTATACCGTTATTCTTTCTGTGAACGGACAAATCCTGCACAACCACTACTATGGCAATACACTGCACCCGGGACAACTGGTGCTGGGCGATTTCGGTGCCGAAACAGGCATGCACTACGCCGGCGACATCACCCGAACGTTCCCGGCAGACCAACAATTCACTACCCGGCAAAAAGAAATTTATCAGATCGTCCTTGATACCGAAGTAGCTGCCATCCAATCGCTGAAACCGGGCATTCGCTACCTGGATGTTCACCTGGCAGCAGGCAGGCAGATTGCGGAAGGCATGAAGTCGCTGGGATTGATGAAAGGTGATTCGGATGCCGCAGTTGCTGCGGGAGCCCATGCCCTGTTTTTTCCGCACGGCCTCGGGCACATGATTGGACTCGACGTGCACGACATGGAAGATTTGGGGGAAAACTACGTGGGTTACGGATCCGAAGTTACCCGAAGCACCCAGTTTGGATTGCGTTCGCTGCGCCTGGCCCGCGCCTTGCAACCAGGTTTTGTGCTCACCGTTGAGCCGGGCATTTATTTCATCCCCGAGCTCATCAATTTGTGGCGGAAAGAAAAACTGCACACCGAATTCATCAATTACGAAAAGCTGGAAGCTTATTACGACTTCGGAGGCATCCGCATCGAAGACAACGTACTCATTACAACTGAGGGCCACCGCGTTCTGGGAAATCCTATTCCCAAAACCATTGCGGAAGTAGAGGCGCTTAGGGCAGGTTGACATGTTGCTTGATTCAGGCAGCCGGTTATTCGCTATTTTTTCGCTGCTCCCGTTGCGGTTGCAGCGCCTTGCCCTGCATTTTTGGAAACCTCAAATGCGCGCCGACGCGGCTTATGCCAGTTTTTCTCCCGGGCTGATCGGCATTTTTTGGTTGTTGGAATTGCTGTTGTTGATGCTCGAAACGGCAGGCCTTGCAGAGGGTTATGAGTTGCTTACCGGTTTGTTCAAATTTCGGACGCGGAAACTCAGTCCACAGGAAATCCTGGTGGCAAAAAGTGTTTTCGGCGACGCCCTCCCTTACCAAAGTATCCGGATTGATGAGTCTGCACACCTCGGGCCACGCCAGGGCCGTTTTTGCTACGTTAGTTTTCATACCCTGAACAGCTGGGGTCCCATTCCGGCACCGCTACTCATCCACGAATTGACCCATGTCTGGCAATACCGGCACCTGGGCATTCGCTACATTCCCCGTGCCCTTGCGGCCCAAAGAACGGCCTCCGGATACAACTACGGAGGGGAAACAGGCCTTGAACAGGCTATTGCGTCCGGCAGGGGCCTTGCTTTTTTCAACCTCGAGCAGCAAGCCGATTTGATTGAAGATTATTATCGCCTTCAAAACGGGCTTCCGGCCACCTGGAACCGGCAGGCAACTCCCCGCCCGGAGCTTTATGAATTGGTATTGGGCGGAATAGTCAACCGTTGATTTGCCACAATCTGAATTTGGTTGAGAACTACCCTCCATTGGTTGAAAAGAAAAAATAGGTGCCCTGCCCTACCCTACCTTTGTTAGCAATAAACCAAAATCAACTTTCAAACTCATGAAACGATTCCTCTTTTTTGCCCTTTTGCTGTGCATGCTGCGCAGCCATGCACAAAGCCCAACCAGTCCACCCTTTTTGATGGAACTCCAGGAAGTTACTTTCCCGGAGTGGCCGGCCCTGCATTCTTTCGCTTTCGCCCAATGGGATGGCTACTGGATCATGGTGGCTGGTCGAAGCAATGGCCTGCATGGCTTTTTTCCGTTTACCGGTTTTCCTGAAAGTTCGGCCAACAAATATATCTGGGTGTTAAACCCGGAAAATGGCGAAAAATGGTCTTACGACGTCACACAACTCCCGACACATCTTGCTGATGCACTGCTGGTTACCAATCCTCAATTTCTTCAGATTGGCCAAAAGCTTTATGTCCTTGGCGGGTACGGAAAAGAAAGTACAAGCGGTGATTTTATCACTTTTTCAAAAATGACAGCGCTCAATTTGCCGGCCTTGGTCAGCGCCGTCCAAAGTGGGGGCAATGTACAAGGTGCGTTGCGCCAAACCAGCGACGACCGGATCAAAATTTGCGGGGGGGAGATGCACCACCTGGGCGATGATTTGTACCTCATCGGGGGCCACAATTTTGAAGGATTGTACAGTCAAACCGGGGCACCTGTCTTTACCCAAACCTACACCAGTAAAATCCTCCGTTTCCGCATCCAGGACGATGCCAACCAATTGAGCATTACCAATTATTCAGCTTTTCAGGACCCTGAATACCACCGCCGCGACCTCAATCTGGCCCCCCTGATGCTACCGGGTATGGTTCCTGCTTTGGGTGTTTATGGCGGTGTTTTCCGTCCTGAAGCCGATGTGCCCTATTTCAACCCAATTTACATCACCGGCCAAAACATTGATCTCGATGAATCCTATGCGCAAAAAATGAGTCAGTACACCTGCCCGATTGTTCCCATTTACGATGAAGTAGCAGAGAACATGTATTCCATCTTTTTTGCAGGACTCAGTTACCACACCTACAACGAAAACAACCATACGTTCGAAGTAGACGAGTTGGTACCATTTATTGATCAAATTACCACCTTTGTCCGCTATGCCAACGGTAGTTCGGAAGAGGTGGTAATGCCCCAGGTTTTTGACGAGTTACTTGGAACCAATGCCAAGTTTATCCTAAACGATGATGTTGCACACTACGACAACGAAGTCATCGACCTGCGTGCCCTGCAGGGCCGAACCGACGTTGGTTGTATCTTTGGCGGCATTAAGGCAGCCATTCCAAACATCACCCCAAGCAGTGCCACGAATCGCTTGTTTAAGGTGCTCATCACACCACTATTTCCAAATTCTGTGGTGGAAACCGGTGCCGAAGAAATCAAAATAGCCGTGACGCCCAACCCTTTCCACTATGAAACCAGGATCCAGCTATCGCATCTCGCCCACTTCACTGAAGCCATAATTACCGATTTATCCGGCAGAATGGCCAGCGCATTGCAGGCAGATGACACCCGGACGTTGCTACAAAAAACAGAGGCTGCGTTGAAGGCCCTCCACCCGGGAATGTATACCCTCCTCCTCAATGGCGACAATCAAAAAGCAGTAACGAAAGTTGTTAAAATTCATTAACTCTGGAAAAGCAAAATTGCTGCCTCTGGTACATACCTTTTCAAAAACCAAAATCGTTATCACGCAAAAACACAATCCATGTTAACGAGAACCATTATTTCCACAATTTTTTTCGCCATTTGTTGCGTCACTACAGCGGAAGCGCAATTCAAAATCGGACTCCGGGTAGGCGCAAGTACCACTGACATTGATCCCAGCAACCTGAACATTATCCAAAATGGAACCTCCCAATTGTCAGTAGCGCTAAAAGAAGCCCGCTACGGCATCCACGGTGGCTTAGTCCTCCAGGGGAAAATTGGAAAATTTTTGATCCAACCCGAAATACTGTTCAATTCCAATAAAGTGGATTACGAGGTTACCGACCCTCAAAATCCGGACCTTCCCGGCGAAATCAAAGAAGAAAAATACCAATACCTTGATATTCCCCTATTATTCGGTGTTAAGTTTGGGCCTGTCCGGCTGCACGCCGGCCCCGTTGGCCACCTCTACATCAACAGTGTTTCCGAATTAACCGATATAGAAGGATACGAGCAAAAATTCGATGAATTCACTTTCGGATGGCAGGGTGGCTTGGGCCTTGATCTTTGGAAACTGATGATTGACCTCCGCTACGAAGGCAATTTTACCAAGTTTGGAGATCACATCACTTTTTTTGGCGATGAATACAAATTTGACCAGTCGGCAGCCCGTTTTCTTTTTTCAGTAGGATTCATGTTTGGTAATTAATGCCATTCTGCCAAACTTTGCCGATCTTGGGGTAAATTTTGGTGGCAATGCGCATCCTGCATACTTCAGACTGGCATCTGGGACAAAAATTTCTGCACAACGACCGCGAAACAGAGCATCGCCTTGCCCTGGACTGGCTCCGGCATTGCATCGAAACGCACAAGGTTGACGCATTAATTGTCTCCGGCGATATCTTCGACGTTGGCAACCCGCCAAATTATGCCCTTCAATTGTACTACCGGTTTCTGACAGGGCTGCTCGGCAGCTCCTGTCGGAACATCGTCATTACCGGAGGCAACCACGATTCTCCTTCCACACTGGATGCACCACGGGAATTGTTGCAGGCGCTCAACATCCAGGTGCTGGGCGCAGCTCCGGAACAACCGGAAGACGCGCTGTTGCTGCTGAAAGATGCGCATGACCGGCCCATTGCAGTTGTAGCGGCAGTTCCTTTCCTGCGCGACCGCGACCTGCGGCAGGGTGGCGTTGCGGCAAACGGTTTCGATCGGGTGACGCGGGTTCGGGAAGGAATTGTACAGCACTACCAGCAATTAGCGGTTTTGGCTGAGCCTTACCGGCAATACGAAATCCCCATCCTCGCTACCGGGCACCTCTACGCCTTCGGGGCCGCAAGTTCCGACAAGCAAGACAACATTTATTTAGGGGATGTGGCCAATATAGAAGCCCGGCAATTTCCGGAAATCTTTGATTATGTTGCGCTTGGGCACATACATCGGGCCCAGCCGGTAGGCGATTCCAGCCATATCCGATATTCCGGATCACTGCTCCCGCTGAGTTTCAGCGAAGTCAAAGACGACAAAAGCGTTTGTTTGCTGAATTTTGAGGGGCGCACCCTGAAAAGCATTGAACCAATACCCGTGCCTGTTTTTCGGCGCCTGAAAACCATTCAGGGTGATTTGGAAGCCGTCAAATCAAGTCTGGAGCGTTTTGCAGCCAAGCCGCATGGCACGCTGACGCCCTGGGTTGAAGTGCTGATAGAAACCGACGAATATGTACCACAAATGGACGTCCAATTGCGCGATTTTGCTGCGGGCATGAACCTGGAGTTGCTCAAAATCAGGGTCAACCGGATTGGTAAAAGCCGGGAAATTGAAGAAGAAACGGCACCTCTCGCCCTGGAAGACCTGGAAGTGAGCGATGTTTTCAGAAAGCGCTGCGAACAATTCGGCATCCCCGAAACGGAAAGCAAGGCCCTGATGGAAACCTTTCTCGAACTTCGCCAGTGGATGCAGGAAAAACAGGATGCCACCCTCAACCAGCCCGCCGCATGAAAATTCGAAAAGTGGTCATACAAAACCTCAACTCGCTCCGGGGGCAGACAGAAATTGATTTTGTCAACGGACCTTTGGCACAAAGCGATCTTTTTGCCATTACCGGGGATACCGGTGCCGGCAAAACCACCATCCTCGACGCGATTACCCTGGCGCTTTACGGCAAAATTCACCGAAACAAAGAAGTAAAAGAAGCCCTGTCATACGGTGCCATCGAAGCCGCAGCCGGCGTAGAATTTGAAACAGCGCAAGCCATTTTTTTTGCGGCCTGGAGCATCCGCCGCACCCGCAAACAATTAGACGGCAATATTGTAGGCCCGGATCGGGAACTCTCGATGTGGAACGAAGAAAAGCAGGCGTTTGAAATCATTGCCGAAAAAGTTAAGGAAGTCGATGCTGCCGTAGAAGCAGTTACCGGCCTCGACTTCGACCGGTTTTGCCGTTCGGTTTTGTTGTCTCAGGGGGATTTTGCCGCGTTTTTGAAAGCCAATGAAAAGGAACGCAGCGAACTGCTGGAGCGCATCACGGGTGCCGAAATATATAGCCAGCTTTCTATTGCTGCTTTTGAAAAGCACAAGCTGGAAGCCGCGAAACTGGCGGATCTCAAAAAAGAAATGGAATCCCTGAAACTGGCCGACGAGGCAACGCTGGAAGCCTGGCACCTGGAACGCGAAGAAAAAACGAGGGAAAGCCTTGCTTTAAAAACGGTTCTTGAAACCCTGCGAGCCCGGCTACAACGCATTGAAAAACAAAATGATCTCGCAGCAAGGCAAAAATCCCTTGACGCTGCTGACCAGTTGTTTGCTGCCGAACAACTGGCTGCGCAGGATGATCTGAAAAAATTGACCCGCTACGAACTTGCCCTGCCTTGCTCAGCAGACATCAGCCGCTTAGACGACTGGACACAGCGATTGGAAGCCCTGGCCCGTGAATTGGAATCATTAACAGGTTTCATTGTTGAAAAAGAAACCGAAAAGGCGCTTACTGCTGAAAAATTGCAGGAAAGCGAAACCCAGTTACAGGTTTTGGAACAAGACCAAATCAAACTCCAGCCGCTTTGGGACGAAACAGCCCGGCTCGATGTGCAACTGGCAGAAAAAAAGGCCGCCCTTGACCGGCAACAACAGGTGCTGAACCAGGCCCTGGCTGAACTTGAAGACAGCCAAAAACAAGGTGCTGTTCTGCAAGAGCGCATCGAAGTGTTGAGCCAGCAGATTGAAACAGCTGAAAAATGGATGGCAGAGCGGCTGATTTGGGAAGAACTGGCAGCTGATTTACCCGAGATCGAACTGCGGCGTGACCAATTGCGTGATTTCACCAAAAGCAAAGCCGAACTTGACCTAAAAGTAAAAGCAACCCAAAAAGAATTAAATGCCCTGCAAGCCGAGGTCGCCGGAATAGAAAATACCACATCTGCATTGCGTTCAGAAATCGAAGGGTTGCAACAACAATTCAAAGCAGGCAGCCCCCAGAAATTTGCGCAAAGCAGAAATGAGTTGCTTCAACTACTTGTTACTGAAATTCAGGAATTAAATGAAGAAACCCGCCTGCTAAAAGAATTATCGGAACTCACCAATAGCTATACCAAACAACTGGAGGAGTTGTCAGAACTGGAAGAGCGGGTGCTTCATCTGGAAAACGAAGAAGAAAAAACCAATAAGCAAATCATGTCTTCTCTGGAAGTAGTAGAAGACATGGAAGAACGACTGGCATTCAAAAAGCAGGTTTACGCAGACCAGCTCCTGATTGCCAATTACGAAAAAGACCGTCACACCCTGAAAGAGGGCGAACCTTGTCCGCTTTGCTTTTCTACGCATCACCCTTTCCATCAGGGGCATCACAAAAAGCCTTTTGTGGACCAGGCGAAACAGGAACTGGATGCAGCAATGCGTCAATATGAAATCCTGCACAAAGAACAACGACAGTTGCTGTTGCGCCAAAACGAAATTGCAACCCAGATCCGCCATCTGCGCGGAGACGAACTAAAGCCTCTTAGCGGGGCCATCGAAAAACAACTACAGCAAATTCTGGAGTACGAAGACAAAATTGCACGCATTGCGCCGGAATGGGCGGATGCCAATTTTGCGCTTTCGAGGTCCAGTCTCCTGCAAAACAAAGTGGCAGCAATGCAGGAAGAGGCCGTAATTAAGGGCATACAGGCAGAAAAATTAGCCAAAGTAAACGCAGGGCTGGAGGAAAAAGAACAGGTGCTCTATGAAAAAGACAAACTCCTGAGCGAACGGATTACTGCTTTGCGGGTATTGGAAAATGAACAGCAAAACGCCCTGACCCAACTGGCAGAAATGGAAGCAAAGCTTTCAGAGGTGCAAACTGCTTCAGTGCTGTTGCTACAAAAATACGGATTGGAATTCAGTGCAGTAACTGCTTCTGAAAATTTTGATGCCCTCCGTAAACGGGCAGATACGTGGCGATTGGGCAAAGAAAAACTTGTCTCCACACAAAATGATCGGGACGCAACTCGCCGCGAATGGCAACAGGTACAAAAACAAACAGGACAATTGAAGGCCAGGTTCGAACAATTACACCTGGTCTGTCAAACAGAACAAACGGCTTTTGAAGTGCTGCAACAGCAACGTACAGCAATTCTGGGGGATAAAAACCCGCTCCAGGAGCGAGCATTGTGGGTGGAAAAAACAGAAACCCGTAAACTGGAAACCCTGGCACTACGCGAGGCTTTCAATACGGTTTCGAGTGCGCTGGAAAGTTATTCCCGCCTGCGGGAATCCAGGTTGGGTGAATATGAAACCCTGCGCCAAAAAGTCTTGGAACTAACCGCATCACTTACAGAAACCGCCACGAAGGCCGGCTTTTTGTCTTTTGAAGCACTCCGGCAGGCTTTGCTTTCGCCCGAAGAACGGGACAGGCTGGAAGCGCTGAAAAAGGAACTGGAACAAAAATCCATCGAAATCCAGGAAATGAAAAAAAGCTTAGCGGAAGCCCTGGCGCAAGTGAAAGCGGAAGGAGAAGAACAGGCCGACCCAGCGGCTTTGCAAGCTGAGCAAGCCGAAAAAGCAGCGCTTTACGACACCCTTCAGCAACTTATTGGGGGGCTGAATGAGAAACTGGCTTTCAACGAACAGCAGAAAAACACGGCCACAAGCCTGTTACAAATCATTCAAGATCAGGAAAAAGAACTCCGACGGTGGGCCAAACTCAACGAATTGATCGGACAGGCGGAAGGCAAAAAATTCAGGGTATTTGCCCAGTCGCTGACCTTGCAAAAACTCACCGCCCTGGCCAACCAGCACCTGCTCCGGCTGAATGGCCGTTATCTCATTCGCAAGCGGGGTAACGAGGACCTGGAGCTGGAGATCGTTGACACTTTCCAGGCCGATAACCGTCGCTCCATGAATACATTGTCTGGAGGCGAAAGCTTTGTGGTCAGTCTGGCCTTAGCCCTGGGGTTGTCTGACCTGGCCGGGCGCAATACCACCATCCGCTCCCTGTTTATTGACGAAGGCTTTGGTGCTCTTGACGACAACAGCCTTGATCTTGTGGTGACCACACTCGAAAACCTTCAGGCTTCAGGAAAAACCATCGGCGTCATTTCCCATGTTAAAGCCATGAAAGAACGGATTGCGACTCAAATTCAGGTAAAAAAAGGTGGAAATGGATTTAGTGAACTCGTAGTAGTAGGGTAAAAAGTGATTGAACCGGTGCACCATTTTCATCAGGCCCCGGAAGCACTGCATCAATATTAATTGCGGGCATATTGCGGTATATTTGTCATCTTTGACTGCTGGCAGTAGCAAAATCATTGCCAACTTTGCAGGTCGAATACACACAATAAAATTATGCAAAAAAAGTGGCAATCCTGGTTTGTAAGGCTGCCGCACCTTGTGCGGTATATCCTGGTATTTGGGGTGGTACTTTTCATCAGCTTTCTCGCGCCAAAAAACGCACAGTTTAAGTACCATTTTGAAAAAGGGCAAATCTGGCGTTACGATGATCTGATCGCTCCGTTTGATTTTGCCGTTCAGAAATCTCAGGAAGAACTTGCTGCTGATGTACAGAATATAGAAACCGGTTTTTCGCCCTATTATCTGATGGTTTCTGGTGTAGCCAAAGACAAAAAACGCCGTTTTACAGAAGAGTTCGCCGCCCAGCTGAACATGACGCGCAACGACCGCACCTTTCGGGATGTACTCCAAATTCCGAATGTGTATGCCGATTACGGCAGCCAGATGCTCGACCGGATTTATCAGCGAGGTATCATTCAACTGGCACCGGAACACAAGGATAAAGGGAAAGAGTTCGTCATCAACATCGTCCGGGGGAATACTACCCAGCAACAGACCGTTGAAAACATCCTGACGCCCCAAACAGCCAAAGAACTACTGACCGACTCCCTGCCATACAGTCGCCTCAAAGAACCTGAATTTCTCTATCCTTTACTTGAAAATGCCCTGGCACCCAATCTGATTTACAGCGATACCCTGACAGCAAAATTCCGGGAAGCCCTCATTGCACAATTGCCCACTCATCGCGGCATGGTGCGCGAAGGTGAGGTTATCGTGGGAGAAAGCACGGCAGTTTCCGAAGAAACCTATCAAAAACTCATTTCTTTCCAGGCTCAGTATGAAGCCGCTGTTTCCGGAGCATCCGCCTATTGGTGGATTTTGGTCGGGTATTTCCTCATGGCTGCCCTTGTCATCGGTTTGTTTGCAGCCTACCTGCGCCTCTACGCGCCGGAAGTTCACGCTCAAACCAATAAACTGGTCTTTGTCATGATCTGGCCAGCGGTGTACAGTTATCTCCTTTTTGCAACAGAACAAACAGCTTTTCTCAGTGCCTATCTTTTACCTTTTTGTGTAGTTCCAATCGTAGTCAAGACCTTTTTTACTGCTCGACTGGCCCTGTTTACCCACCTGATCGTGGTTGTCATCACCGGTTTTTTGTCTTCTATTGGGCTGGAATTTGTGTTGCTCCAGTTACTGGCGGGTATGGTCGTACTGGTTAGCAAGGTGGACACCCGCGACTGGTCGAGGTTTTTTTATTCGATGCTGTACATTTACCTCACCTATATCATCGCTTACTTAGCCATTTCTTTAGTGCAGGAAGGCAATTTTCAAACCCTGAACTGGCCTGTTTTTGGCTGGCTGGGAGTCAATGTTTTTCTGACGCTGCTGGCCTACCCTCTCATTCCTCTGCTGGAGCGAATTTTCGGGTTTACTTCTCCCATTACCCTGGTGGAGCTCTCGGATATGAACCGCCCCCTATTGCGGGAGTTGGCTTTGAAGGCACCCGGTACATTGCAGCATTCGCTTCAGGTAGGCAATCTTTCAGAAGCCGCAGCCCGCAGAATCGGGGCCGATCATTTGCTCATCAGGGTAGCGGCTCTTTACCATGACATAGGAAAAACGCATTATCCCGAGTATTTTGTTGAGAACCAGACTGTCAAGAACCCACATGCCGATCTTTCCAATAAAGAAAGCGCCCAGATCATTATTGGCCATGTTTCGGAAGGCGTGAAAATGGCCAAAAAATACCGACTCCCTAAAGTTTTGGTTGATTTCATCAAAACCCACCACGGGACAACCCGGGCAGAATATTTTTTCAGAAACTACATCAAAGAAAACCCGGATTTTGAAGAAGGAGAAGACCAATCGTTCAGGTATCCCGGCCCCAAGCCGCATACGAAAGAAGAAGCCATACTCATGCTGGCCGATTCCATCGAAGCCGCCGGAAAAAGCCTGAAACATCCGAAAGAAAAAGAATTAGAAGACCTGGTAGATAAAATCATTGCGGGTAAAGTAACACAGCATCAGCTAAGCGATTCTGATTTGACTTTCAGCGAGTTGGAAAGCTGCCGGCAAGTATTTAAAGAAGTGCTCAAATCCATCTATCACGGCCGTATTGAATACCCGGAACCGGAAGCAGAGCAGGAAGCTTCGGAATAATGTTTTTCAACGCCCAACACGCAGCAAAATAGGAAAGGTGACCAGTTTTGTACTCCCTGCAGCCCCCCAGTTATCCTTCAGATCGGCAATAAATGCTTCCACAGGGTTGGTGCCGTTTTGGCGGATAAAATGTTGTACTGCCGACCAGGTATTCAGGTATCCGGTCAGTTGATCCAGACTCCATTCATACTGGTTGCTGAAAGCAGGTGTGGTAATTTCTTCAAACGGAAAAGGAATGGTTTTGTAGCCCTCATCAATGTAGTGCCTTTCTTTGTCCCAGTAATCGCCAAGGGTTTGAGTATAAAATGCTTCTATCTTGTCCCCTGTCCGACCTTCCACTTCCGGCAAACCGTAGCCAATGACTGCCAATGCACCACCAGGCTTTAACGTTCGCCGGACCTCTTTATAAAACAAATCAAAATTAAACCAGTGGATGGCCTGAGCCACCGTGATGAGGTCAAAGGAAGCATCTGCAAAGGAAGTGACTTCAGCAGGTTCTACCTTATACACCAGATTCGGTTTCTGAATGGCTTGTGCAATTTGTTTGGCACTAATGTCTGTTGCAAAAACCTGCTTAAAATGGTCGGCTAGTTTAGCACCTAGCTGGCCGTTTCCGGTGCCGCAATCCCAGGCAAATTCGTGGCTAAGCGTCAGTGAGAGAACAAAATCCACCAGTTCATCCGGGTAAGTCGGTCTGAACTGTGCATATCCTTGTGCCTGTGCTGAAAAATTATCTTTCATGAAGCATCCTCTTCTTCGTTTGGCAAAGTCACCTTTTTGAATCCGTAAGGACAATGGCGGCACCCGCTTTTACAACAGTACCCCCGCGAAAGCAGGTAGTGTTCCGTGAATACAAATAACCCCTTTTCTATATAATAATCAAGACCTTCTATCAACATAACTCGTTAAGAAACAACCTTTGACAAAGCAGGAATGCGCCGGTTAGCCCATTCGAACCCACCAAAAAGCAGGGCGCAATAAAAAAGGTCACCGGCAAGGGTATTCCAGAAGAAAGGAATCCCGGCCTCGTAACACAACATCAATCCCGTGAGGTTTTGCGGGTAGGCACTCGATGCATACCAGACACTGAAGTTTGTTATCAGAAAAAACAGGACGGAAGCCAACAGACTGGTACCCAACACAGTACTAACCCGTACGCGGCGCAGCGCCAGCAGCCCGATCAAGGAAATGAGGCAAAAACTACCGTACACCCAACTACTCCCCATCCACTGGAAAGTTCCTCCATTATCATACATCATGTTATTCAGCCACAGGTCGCTCAGCCACATGGCAACAAAAGGCAAAACAAAGGCGAGGCGCTTGTCTGAAAAATGTGCCGCACCAAAAAGTGCCATGGCCCCGATGGGCGTAAAGTTGAACGGATGAGGAAGCAATCGGCTCATTGCTGCTGCAACAATGAGGAGTACGAGAATGCCGAATCGCAGATTTATTTTATCAGACATGGCCAAATTTGAACTTATGATATTATTCGATACCTGGGTTATCACTCAGGGCAAAGTTACAAAAACTCCAATGTTTTATATGCTTTTCCCTTTAATTGCCTCCGCAATGGTAAGGTCCATGGCCCGATGAGCAAGTGGTGCCGAGTATTGATTCAGTGCTTCCATAGCGGCATTAATCTGGTCTTTGTCTTCCCCGTCCACAGTGGTTTTCAAGGCGGCGACCAAGGATTTTACAGTAGAAATTTCTGTTTCATTCAGGATGTTTGCATTTTGCTGTAAAAATTTATCTGCCGAAAGCAGGATAACCCGGGCTTCATTACGCGCTTCAAGCAGTGCGCGAATGGCCATGTCTGTTTGGGCATTCTGAATCGAGTCGAGCAGCATTTTTCCCATTTCTTCTTCGGTGATCCCATACTGGGGCCGCACTTCAATTTCCTGCTCTACACCCGAGCGCAGTTCCTGGGCTTTTACCTTCAAAATGCCATCTGCATTCAACATAAAATGGATTTCAATTTTGGGCAGCCCGGCAGGCATAGGCGGAATTCCCCGCATGACGAATTCGCCTAATTTCCGGTTGTGTTCAATGAGGTCGCGTTCTCCCTGGAAAACAGCAATTTTAAGGTTCGTCTGGCCATCAACGGAAGTCGTGTAGCGCCTGCCTGCTCTGGATGGAACTTTTGTATTGCGTGGAATGATGGTGTCCATCAATCCCCCGATTGTTTCGATGCCAAGGCTCAAAGGAGTGATGTCCAGCAACAAAATGTCTTTTTGATTTCCGGCCAAAATATCTGCCTGGATGGCTGCGCCCAACGCAACTACAGTTGTCACGCCGACGACAACAATCAGCGCAACGGTCAGCACAACCGTCAGCGCAACGGTCAATATCACCGCGACAACCAGTCTCACGCAGCCGGGCGCCATTCTCTCTGCACAATTGTTGGAGACAGTTGCTGCGGCCGAGATCAACCGGCTCATC
>JABWAJ010000608.1 GCA_013361075.1 Saprospiraceae bacterium
AAAAAAGTCCGACGGTCATTTTACAGGGCCACCTCGACATGGTGCATCAGAAAAATAAAGAAACGGTGTTCGACTTCGGTTCTCAGGGCATCGACATGTATCTCGACGGGGACTGGGTCAAGGCGCGCGGCACAACTTTAGGTGCCGATAATGGCCTGGGCGTCGCCAGCATCATGGCGGTGCTGGCCTCGAAAGACCTGTCGCACCCGGCCATCGAAGCGCTGTTTACCCTCGACGAAGAAACGGGGATGACGGGCGCCAAAGCCCTTGGCAGAAAGTTGTTGAAAGGCAAAATACTGCTCAATTTAGACACCGAAGAAGATCATGTTTTTACCATCGGTTGTGCGGGCGGCATTGATACGTTGATCGAATGGAACTACCGCGAAATGGACACGCCGGCGGGCTCAGAAGGCCGGAAAATTGTCGTCAACGGCCTCAAAGGCGGGCACTCCGGGGTGGACATCCACCTTGGCCGCGGCAACGCCAACAAACTCATGAACCGCGTGCTGATGGCGTGTAAAGGTGCGGCGGTCAGTACACTGGAAGGTGGAAGTGTGCGGAATGCCATTCCCCGCGAGAGTACAGCAACGGTAGCGGTGAAGTCGCCAAAAGTGTTTGACCGCAACTTTAAAGCCGTGGTCAAAGACATCCTGGACGAATACAGCGGCATCGAACCAGGTCTGCAAATCACCGTTTCGGAAGCGCCGGTACCTGCCAAAGTCATGCGCCGCAGCGACCAGGCAAAGCTCCTTTCGGCCATTCGCGCCGCGCACAATGGCGTATTCCGGATGAGCCCCGATGTGCCCGGATTGGTGGAAACGTCGTCTAATTTAGCCCGGGTGGAAGTGCAGGGCGGGCGTTTTTTCTGCGGCACTTTGCAGCGCAGTTCCATCGAATCGGGCAAAGCCGATGTAGCAGCAACGCTTCGTGCGCCTTTTGATTTGCTTGGCGCAAAAATTGAGAACGACAATGCCTATCCGGGGTGGAAACCGAATCCAAAATCTGCTGTTTTGAAAAAAATGGAGGGCATTTACGAGCGGCAATTCGGCCACAAACCACAGGTAGAAGCCTGCCATGCCGGACTGGAATGCGGCATCATCAGCGAAGCTTATCCTGGCCTGGATATGATTTCTTTTGGTCCGGAAATCCGCAACGCCCATTCGCCTGATGAGTGTGCCAGTGTGTCGTCGTTTCAGAAATTCTGGGGATTTCTGGTGGAAGTGTTGAAGCAGATTTGAAGGCATTGCCGGGGGGATAATCGGGCCTTAAGACACCGACCACACGCCAAAAACCGGACTAAATGGATGGACACCAATGAGTGCTAAATCGCATTCAAAAAATCATACAAATTCTCATCGGCTTTCAGTTCAAGTTTTTTTCTCAGGCGGGAGCGGCTGATGTAAAAGCTGGAAGGCTGGATATTTAAAATTTCAGCTATTTCTTTAGAGTCTATCCCTGTTTTCAAATAGGCACACAACCGCAAATCGTGGCTTGACAGGCCTGGAAACTGTATTTTTAATTTTTTGAAAAATTCCTGATGCAACTCGTCCATCTGGATCTCAAAGGTTTTGTCTTCTACCAGTAAATAGGAGTCCAATAACCTTTCCATCTCTTTCCATTTCATTTTGGCGATCGAAGGATTTTCCTGAGCTGTTTCACATTTTTCTTTGAGCGTCAGGAGCAGGCGGTTTCTGGCTTCGTTTTCCTTGGCCTTGTTGGCCAATTCTATCGTTTTGTTTCTCAGGAGGTGTTTCAACTGTTCGTATTCGGTTTGCAGTTTTTCCTGTTCCAACTGTAGCAATGCTTGCTGGTGTTTTTCCGCTTGTTCTTTCAGGGCGGCTTGTTCCTTGATTAACAGCTTGTTTTTTTGCTTTTTCAGGGACCGTTCTTTCCAGCGAAGGACAGAATATATAGCCAGGGTTGCCAATAAAAGATACCCTGCAAAAGCAAGCCAGGACCGGTGCCATGGGGTAGCTACACGGAGCGATAAGGAATAAATATCCGTAATTATTCTGCTTTTCGAAAGTAGGGTTATCAGAAAGGATCATTGGCATAATTCAGGTTGTAAGATACGCGACGGTTTTTTCAGCAACACTTTTTCGGACAGTTTGCAATTCAGTATTCTTAGCACCGCCTTTGCTGCTCTCATTATACACAGTAATCAAAGCATTAACTAACTCATCTCTTGATCGGATATGGCTTATACGTTTTCCGTCAGTGTACGGCAATCTGGACTCATTAGCCATTTCAAAAGTAAAAGACGGGATGCCGAACCATGATGCCTGAAACGAAACTGTAGACGCAATGGAAACGGAGCAGTTTGCGACAGAGAGCATATCGAACAATACGTTTTCACTTGAAGTTTTTTCTGTACGAAAATCCAAGCGAACAATGCGCGAATGCTTTCTGTCCCAAAGACACAATTTATCGTGAGGATGCGGTTTTACAAACGCTATGCAATCCGGATGGCTGTCCAGGAATTGTTCTATGGCAGAATAAGCATTAATATTCTCATCGAAGAAAAGCGGAGATGTAAAAAATGCGATTACAAATTTATGCGCAGCTGTTAGTCCTTTTTCGTAGAGAAGTCCGGAATGCTTATGCGATTTTGCAACATCTTCGAGCAGATGCCCGACTACCGGCAATCGCTCCTTTGGAATCCCGTAAATCCGTGTTGCCAATTCCTGCATTGTTTCATCATGCATAAACCAAAAGTCGAATTCCGCACCCTGATTCACCACATCAAACGCTTTGGTACCGTTCATGAAATTGGCAGAAATCACACCGTGCTTTCGCGCCACCTGGGCCAAAACATGACCTTCTCCGTCATTTTCTCCTGCATTAATCAGGATCGACTTGCATCCCGAACTACAGAGAAACTCATACTTGCTCAGCAATATGTGGAGATTGATCAAACGATTCATGACTACGTTCTTCATAACGCCATTTAATACCACGCTGATCTGTCGCCAACGTTTTCGAAGCATGGCGCAATCATCCGGTAGCAGATCGTTAATTGCAGTAACGTTGATTCCCTCAGGCCAACTTTTGAATTTCGAAATATCAGTTGCGAAATAAAATAAGTTTGATGAACCGATTGCCTCCGGTAAATGACCTAACATCGGAATAAGGTCCGGATTGTTGATTCGCACCGCAACCTTATTGCGTGCATCAAGCTTTGTATTGCGAGTTCCTTTTGTTCTGAATAGATTGAAATACTGCTTCCAGCCGGATGCAGTTTCTCTCCAACCTGAAGTTCGACGATAATCATAGATAA
>JABWAJ010000050.1 GCA_013361075.1 Saprospiraceae bacterium
CTCCCTGCCAACTAAAATACTGCCAACTGCTTAACTTCCCTTAAAACCCAATCGCATAACCAATAACTCTTTGAGAACCCGGAGCAATACTGCCAACTGCCAACTGAAATACTGCCAACTGCTTAACTTCCCCTAAACCCAATCGCATAACCAATAACTCTTTGAGAACCCGGAGCAATACTGCCAACTGAAAACGGTTAAACCTAAGTTAAACCCATACCGAAAGGAAGAGTTCTGCGTTCTTGCAAGCGATTAACAGACAATCATTTATTCCATTTGTTAAGATTTTTAATGCCGAACAGGGTGTAACTTCGACGGGATGAATGTGTCAGATATATCACACGGCGTTTGTAAAGCCGTAATTTTGAGGAGGAATAATTTTGTGTTACCAAAACTTTTAACCATTATGGATACTGTGATTATGACTAAGGCTGCCAGAAAAATGATTTTGGCGTCCATACTGACTGTTGCATTTGCATTCACCCTTCAGGCGCAGCGCATTGCCTGTGTAGACGTAAACAAAGTGCTGGAAAGCATTCAGGAGTACCAGGGCGCGCAACAGGAGTTGGATAATTTAGCAACCCGGTGGCGCCAGGAAATTGCCCAGGAATACGATGTCATCAAGGGCATGTACAATAAATATCAGGCCGAACAGGTCCTCCTGAGCGATGAGGCCCGCCGCCAGCGCGAAGAAGAAATCATGAACAAGGAAAAAGAAGTGCGCGACATGCAGAAAAACAAGTTTGGCCCGGAAGGAGCACTGTTCCTGAAACGCCAGGAACTCGTTCGCCCGATTCAGGACAAGGTTTATTCGGCCATCGAGGCGTATGCTCAGGAGCGTGGCTACGACTTCATTTTTGACAAAAGCGGATCGGCAGGGATGATTTTTTCCAGTGCCCAACACGACAAAACGGCGGACATTCTGGATCGTCTGAAGAAAAAATAAACATTTTCGTGCCCGGATACAACCATTTGGCCGCTACGCGTAGTCTCCATTGTTAAAACTGGGCTTTGTACAGGTGCAAATTGCCCCAACATTCAGGTTTTAGAGCTTATTGCAAAGAAAAAAGCGCAAAACTTTATCTTTGCACGGCTTTTTGAAGTATAAAAATCAAATTCATCGAAATGAAGTACTTTGTTAAAATGGTTGCGTTGCTGGTTTTTGCACTTTTTGCAGGCACCGGCGTGCAAGCCCAGAAGTTCGGCTACGTCAATTCTGCCGCTATTCTTTCCCAGTTACCTGACGTCAAGGAAGCGGAAGCCAGTCTGGAAGCCCTGCAAAAACAATTGCAGAAAAAAGGTCAGGGCATGGTAGAAGCGCTTGAAAAAGAATACACGGCGGTTCAGCAAAAAGTAGAGCGCGGCGAATTATCGCCAAAGCAGCAGGAAGAAGCTGCGGCTGCCCTGAAAGCAAAAGAGCAGGAAATCGGCGCTTTCGAGCAGGATATGGCCAAACAATTGCAGGACAAAAGAACAGCCCTGCTGCAGCCGATCTACGATAAAGTGAACACAGCAATTGCTGACGTGGCTAAAGAAAACAGTTTTCAGCTTATTTTCGATCAGGGTGTGCTGCTCTATGCAGAAACGACGCAGGATGTAAGCACGCTGGTAAAAGCGAAATTAGGCATTACAAACTAATCAACCCGATGTCGGCAGCAGCTCATGCAAGCGATCCTGTTGGCATCTTTGACTCTGGCATCGGCGGCCTTTCGGTCGTTGATGCCATTGTTCGTTTATTACCCGAGGAGCGCCTCATTTACTTCGGCGATACAGCCCGGATACCATACGGCACCAAATCGCCGGATACCATTCGGGAATACGCAGCACAAATCACTCGTTTTTTGCTGGAACAAGGTTGCAAAGCCATCGTTGTTGCCTGCAATACTGCTTCTGCGCCAGCTTTACCTTACCTGCGTGCGCAATGGCCCGAAGTACCCATCATTGGCATGGAGCCTGCCGTTAAGCCGGGTGCACAAGCCACCCAAACCGGCAAAGTTGGGGTGCTGGCCACGCGTGGAACCCTCCAGAGCGAACGTTATGCCACGCTTATGACCCGCTTTGCAAGCCATGTTCAGGTAGTGGAAAATCCCTGTATTGGGCTGGTAGAATTGATTGAGCAGGGGCAGTTTGACTCGCCGGAAATTGAAGCTTTGCTCCGCAGCATCGTTCCGCCCATGTTACAACAGGGGGTCGATACCCTGGTACTGGGCTGCACCCATTATCCTTTTGTGGAGCCCCTCATTCGCCGCATTGCCGGCGATCAGGTAACCATCATCAATCCGGCACCGGCCGTAGCCCGGCAGTTGGAACGCCTGCTGCGCGAACGGAATCTGCTCAGCTCCGCCATTCAGGGCAAACATGTCTTCTATGCTTCCAAACCCACTCCCGTTTTGGAAACTTTTGCCCGGGGCCTACTTTCTGATGGAACTTATTCCGTCCAATACCACACCCTTTCTTAGCTTTGCAGCACATTCAAATAATACCGCATGAAAATTCATGAAGCCATAGAACTCTTGCTCGCAGAGGAGTCCATCACCAATATTGACGAATTTATCGGGCGGGTACGCGACATCAGCAAAACCAAAAAGAAAAAAGAAGCCCTGTGGGAAGACATTGAAGAGTACCTTCTGGAGAATGCCATAACTGATGTGGCCATTAACTTAGATACTCATGAACTGGTTTACCGGGATAAGCTTTTTGAAGAAACGGCTTTCCGGGTTAACCTGACCGAAGCCGAATACGCTGCCAAAAAACTGTACATTGGCCACCGGATGATTCCGTACGTTCACCCCGCGATTGCACAGGAAGAATATCAGTTTCAGGATGCCGCAGGAAATTCCATCCCGGTCGTCCGCGAAAAAATGAACGCAGAGGAAGGCTTCATTTATGCGTCTTTGCTGCCCCCTTATGCCATGGACGACGAAATCGTTGATTTGCAAAACAACCAAATTTCCCTGCTTGCCCTGGACCTGAGCACTTGGATAAAGGAAAATGAGTTGGGCCGGGAAGATCAAATCCTGTTCGCACCGGTTGATTATTATGAAAACATCTACCAGATTGAACCCGTACGCCGCAAAGAAATTGCGGCACAGCAATTGCTCATCCAACGCAGGGATGAATTGCTGACAAACTCCATTGAGGAAGTTTTACTGGACATAGACGAAGTCATTCCGGCCGACATTACCCTCTTCTGGGCGTTTGCACTGGGCGACCCCAAGCTCCCGGAACTCCCGGGCACACCACTGGGCCCATTGCTCAATGCCAGCGAGGATTTACAGATCTTTTTTGATGCCGGGTTTGCCCACATCCAGATGAAAGATTACTACGATGAGCTTTTCGACAGTGCCATGGAAGATATGGAGGCCATGAGCCCTGAAGACATGGGAAAAGCGAAAGACCTCGATGGCATTTTCAGAGAACTGGGCAGTAGTTTTACCCCCGAATTTGTAAATGCCAAATTCGTGCTGCAACTCCATGAAAGACAACAAATTGACACAGCAGAAGTCATTAATATTCTTTTTAAATCGGGGACAGAGCCTTTTTATAACAAAAAACAGGAAAAGAATTTTCACAAAGCTTTCAACGAGCTTGCAGAAACTGTGGCTAAAGACTGGGCTACCAAACGCCTCCCTATGCCAGTTCTTTCGATGTTAAAAAAAACCATCCAGTTCAAAATTGAGTTTATAGGTTTGCTCCGGGAAATCGACCACCGGTTGACTTCCCCGGAAGATTTTGATTTTTCGATGCTGATGCACCTCCAGCCGGTAGACATGATGCTCGACCAATTGCTTGCCTTGCTGGCAGACAAAAGCAATGAAATTTCAAATCAGGATGTGAAAGGCCTGGCGCTGCAGGTTGAAAAAGCGCGGGCATATTTCCTGGAAGCGAAGAAAGATATTTTGGATAATATGTGATGATTTTGAATGATGAAACAGATAAAAACACTGATTGAAACTGCGTGGGAAGACCGCGACCGCCTGAAAGACAAACACGTTCGGGAAGCAGTCAATCGCGTCATCATGATGCTGGATCGCGGTGAATTGCGCGTAGCAGAACCCCCAAGCGCAGGAGGTGACTGGCAGGTCAATACCTGGGTCAAAAAAGCTGTTTTGCTCTTTTTCCCATTGCAGGAAATGCAAACGATTGAAATTGGCCCTTTTGAATATTACGATAAAATTCCACTCAAACGCGATTATGAATCGCTGGGGGTACGTGTAGTACCTCCTGCCGTGGCGCGTTTTGGTGCATTCATCGAACGGGGTGCCATCCTGATGCCCAGCTATGTCAATATTGGTGCATGGGTAGGTAGCGGCACTATGGTAGACACCTGGGCTACAGTCGGATCCTGTGCTCAAATAGGCCGCAATGTTCACCTGAGTGGCGGCGTAGGGATCGGCGGCGTGCTGGAGCCTCCTCAGGCATCGCCAACCATCATTGAAGACGATTGCTTTATTGGTTCGCGTTGCATTGTTGTGGAAGGAGTACGTGTGGGTCGCGAAGCGGTTTTGGGTGCCAATGTGGTCCTGACTCAATCAACCCACGTCATTGATGTAACCGGCAACGAAGCCGTCACCTACAAAGGTATGGTTCCGGAACGCTCGGTGGTCATTCCGGGTTCTTATACCAAACAATTCCCCGCAGGAGAATACCAGGTGCCTTGTGCACTGATTATCGGCACGCGAAAAGAGAGCACGGACAAGAAGGTATCGCTGAATAGTGCGCTGCGGGAACACAACGTAGCTGTATAATCCTGTTTTTAACGTCCGATAGTTGCTTTATGCTCAAACGATTCTTTGAGATTTTTTTTCCTGAAAAAAGCGAACCCGACACCATGAAATATCTGATTGCCGGTTTGGGCAATATTGGCGCGGAATACGAAAATACCCGCCACAATGTGGGATTCCAGGTGCTGGATGCAATGGCCAAAACTGCTGATATTGCCTTCAAACCCGACCACCTTGGCGCAATTGCTACCCTGAAGCACAAAGGGCGAACCCTCTTCCTGCTGAAGCCTTCTACTTACATGAACCGAAGTGGAAAAGCCATTCGCTACTGGCTGCAAAAAGAAAATATCCCCAAAGAAAACCTGCTCGTTGTGCTCGACGACCTCAACCTGCCTTTTGGCAAGCAGCGCCTGCGCCCGCAAGGTAGCGATGGCGGCCACAACGGGTTGAAGGACATCGACGAAGTAACCGGTGGCAACAATTATGCCCGTCTGCGCATTGGCATCGGCAATGACTTTTCAAAAGGCAAACAAGTGGATTTTGTGCTCGGAGAATGGAGCGCCAACGAAGCCGAAGAACTCAAAACAGTGCTCGAATACGCCTCCAACACCATCAAAAGTTTTGCTGCCATCGGCCTGCAACTGACCATGACGCAGTTTAATAAGAAGGGATGATTTTTGTTGTTTGTTGATCGTTGTTTGTTGATCGTTGTTCGTTGATCGTTGTTCGTTGTTTGTTGATCGTTGTTCGTTGATCGTTGTTCGTTGTTTGTTGATCGTTGTTCGTTGTTTGTTGATCGTTGTTCGTTGGGTTCGGGATTGATCAAGGTTCATATCAAAATCGGGATTTCGCCACTTCAAACGAGGATGACACAGTTAATTGAACAATCCCCCTTCAAACATTCCAAAACCTAACGAACAACAAACAACGGCCAACCTACAACGAACAACCTACAACGATCAACCTACAACGGCCAACCTACAACGAACAACCTACAACGAACAACCTACAACGATCAACCTACAACGGCCAACCTACAACGGCCAACATTCACTTACTGCACCAGCAAAATTGAATTCAAATGGCCATAAGGGTCATATTCACTTAACGGATTGGCCGGGTCAATCATCCACTTCCCATCCACAATAAATTTGTAGTAGTGCTTGCCTGCGGGCAGGTTCATTTTGTAGGTCCAGCCGGTTTCGGTGCGTTCCATCCGGGTATTGTGTTCGTTCCACTTATTGAACGTACCCGCCAGGATAACTTTTTCGGCATTCGGATAACCACTTAGTTCAAAAACCACCGTTTTGGTCAACCGCAACACAGAGTTGAGGGTGTGGTGCATGTTGACGACCGTTTCAGGGTTGGCGGGATCGTGCATCCACTGTCCGTCTGCAATGAATTTGTATTCGTACCGGCCAACCGGTAACTCCAGGTCGAGTCGCCAGCCGTTTTCCACTTTGTTCATTCTCAGAGCGTGCTCGTTCCAGCCGTTGAATTCTCCGGAAAGGATAACCTCTTTTGCATCCGGAAAACCTGCCAGGAAAAAAGAGGCATTTCCGTGCTCAACGGGCTGTACATTATATACATCAAGGTTGTAGACGCCTTCCCAGATATCATCAGAAATGATCTTTTCGTTAACCCGGAGGTTATCCGGATCAGCCCAATAGCGCCCATTGATCAGGAATTTAAAATTCCAGGTAAAATCATCGTTGAAGTCTTTGACCTTTTTGCGCAACTGAAACGTATAAGGCCCGATTTTTTTCATTTTCCAGGCTTTTTCCGACCATTTGTTGAAATCGCCGGAAACGACTACCTGCCTGATGTTGAATTCAGAAAACTCCAGTTTTTCCGATGTGCCGTCCGTTTCTGCTTTTTCATACAACCGGATATCGAACTCAAAAACGACTTCATCGTTTTCAAAATAGTAGGATTTTGCAGCTGTTTGGGCTGTTGCTGGGTTTATTCCCGGCAGCAGCAAACAGGCGGCAAATAAAAAAGCCAGATATGATTGATGGTGAAAGTACATCCCTTATGGAATTATCAGCTTAAGAAAATACAATTTTTGCAGCTTATAGTTGATGATGGTACGCCTAGGGCGCAAAAATTCAAACCCCAGTACCCCGTCAATTTTTGTTCCAAAAATGGTTTTTAGCTGGTCTGTGCTGGTCAGCAGGGTATTCATAGGGTTGTTGCGTTGTTTTCCGCACACCACTTCGGCCAGTGTTCCGGCCAAAACTTCCAGGGTTTGCTGCCCGGCCCCGCTTAGGTTGACCCTTTTCAGTACTTTGAATTGTTTCAGCACTTTTTTGCTTACGTTACGGTCAAGCAGATTGATCTCCGCGCCCGTGTCGAGGTTAAAATTGAGTATTTTTCCTTCCACAGAGCCCTGCACTACGATGCCGTGTTTGGCCAGCACAAAATCGAGGCTGTCGAATAGTGCATCCGGAAATGCTTTTGGATCGAGCCGTTTGCCGCGTTCATCCAATTTGCTCAGTACAATCTGCCTCAACGGATAATCGAGTAAAACCTCGTATTCCTTGAACACATCATAACCAATGATGCCTACAACCTGCACGTTCCGTTTTGCTTCAATATGAGACAGATCAAGGACATGGGCGGTCACATTCGGTAAATATAGATTTTCCCACCTCAGGGTATCAATTTCTTTAGAAAAAACAGAATGGCTCCCGCCGGTAACGCCGTATTGTGAAATTCCCTCCAACCTGCTGTCTCCGGTGAAGTATCGCTCGTTCAGCAACAACCTTTCAGCACCGGTATCGAAGAAAAATATCCCTTCGATGGTGTCAATCCGGGCGGTAACAGCGGCCAGGCGCCCCACCCAGGTAAAGGGAATCCGGATGGTATAGGGGCTGCTATATACCGCTTGCGGGAAACTGAGGCTGCCTGCAAACAACAAGGGCGGGGGGTCGGGCGTATCTTTACATGGCGAAGCAAGGACTGTACCTGCACAAAAAAGGCAAGAGAGTACCGCCCACAGCCCTGCACGCTTAGTCGGGTATTTTTTCATGTTGTCGGGTAATTCTTAAAACTTAATGCAAGGTGGAATAATTTGCAGGAATGGGCAAAGCTGTTTCGACGAAAACAGGTTGGGAGACGATCTTATTGGTTATTGCCGTGGAAAGGTACAAATAGTATCGTCATTAATTTCCGGCTGAAAACGAAAGACGGCTTTCGTTTTGTTTTTGTTGTGTTCGCCCAGGACGTAAGCAGATCCATTTTCATATCCCAGGCAAGCTGTGAGCGTATAATTCAAACTATCTGTTGAGCGGCTGTAAGTTTTCATCCATATCGCATTCAGGTCAATGAGGACCGAGCCGGCTCCTTCATAGTCACAGCCTGAATCGCACCATTTCCAAAGCCAGGCACGCCAGCTCTTTCCTGCAGGGCCACCAAAGTCTCCGCCCCCACAGGCCCAACCCGCTTTATTGACGGCGTAAAGCGTGCTTTCAAGCGTGCCAAGTGGTAATGCATGTTTATAGTAGTATTCAGGCAGATAAGAATGGGCACAGCTTTTTGTTTCTTCTTTATTGGCTGGAAGCTTCAAAACAAAAGCTTTGGAAGGTACTCCTTCCTCCTGCTCCATGATCCCGCCAATGAACTGCCCGGCGTGACAGCATGCCTCTGATTGGTGGGCCAGCACCAGGGTATGATTCTTTTCATCAGGCTGGTCAGTGCGTGTAAAAAAGCCTTTCATTCTTTCAAACCGGGGCGCTCCAAATTCGTGTAAGGCAACGGGTTCCATATCAGCAGTGCCCGATGCACCAGTCTGGTCTGCATAATGGACCTTGCTTTTTCCGTTTAGCAGTTGGTTTATCAGAAATCCGACCGGGGTTACAGGATTAGCTACCCGCTGGTCTGTGGGGGTTAATCCAATGATTTCTCCGCCTGAATTAAGTACGGGTACCAGGCGAAGCACGAAAGCGCGTTGGGGGGAATATTCCCGGAATTTTCGCCTTGCTGTCTCTATATTGATTCCAACGACGCCCGCCCAATATGCAGGATCGGGATTGGGAAACTTTTGGTAGACCGGTATGGTGATTCCTACAGTAAATACTTTGGCAGGTTTGGTTGCCGCATGAGTTGGTTTATAAATCCGGTATTCGCCTTTGTAACTGTCCCAGAAGTAAGTGCCTGATTGTACAACACTATCCATGAATGCCAGGTCTTTAGCAAAAGCAGTCCACACTAAAGGCGCATTTTCATCGGATACATTTTTTTCGTACAAATTGGCAGCCTCCTGCCGGTCACTCAGGACAACTACCCTGTCGGACCGGCGAACTGCGGCAACAAGGGAAGGGCGGTGAGCTCGTTCCCAGTCATCGCCGGCATCCATGGTCAATACGTTAAACATCGAAGCCGGCATTGTTCCGGATGCCTTTGATGCCGCTTCTATATCTTTTGTATTGCCGATTAAAACAACCTTTTCATTTTTAGTGCTTTGCCATACACGCCAGGCTTTCCAGCTCGGCTGAAATGCGGGTATTTTTTGCGGCTTACGCAAATTTACTGGTTCCGGATCAGGCCCGATTATTGAGCTGATTGTACCCGGAATCAATGGCGGGTTGTTTTCATGCGCCTGAATGGTCGCCGGCAAAAATTCAAGTGGCACAGAAATTTGTTGAATAAAATAACCGTCTCCGGTAAAAATAGCAGCCATGCCCACATCATTCCCGCTTTCATCGCTTGCATTGTAGGCTGCATGGCCCTGGCAGGAAATTCTGCCCGGCTTTCCGGCACCTAAAAAATAGCACCCTTCTACTCCATGTTGGGTGTTAAATTGAATGGCAAATACCTGTTCCCCTTTTCCGTCCCGATAGCTACCCAATAACCAGTTACCACAAGCAGAAAAAGAGGCTACATTTAACTGATCCGGCTTGATCGTGTATGTCGTCGCTAAAAAGGCGGTAATATCAAATGGGAGATATTGGGCACTTAGCTCCTGAAGAGAAAAAATCGCAAAACAGGCGAATTGAAGAAACAAATACTTGAGACGTTTCATAGGCGCTGAATCAAAAAGCCGGTAAAGGATAACATTAGTGTGTGTTTGGGACATTAATGCCCCAAACACACGAATTTATTTTACCAAATGAACTGGAATTATGGCACAAATAACAAGCGGATTGTCTGTAATAATTGGTTGGTATGGATTTCAACCGTATAAATCCCAGCGTTTTCCAACCAAAGGTCAAGTGTCATTCGCCTTGTGAGGCCATCCGGAGGAATCTGCGTCTCGTAATGCACCCGCCCCAGCACATCCTTTACCGAAATGTTTACCCCTGCCTGCCAGTTCTCCGGATTCTGCATAAAACTTCTGTTGAACTCCAAGGTAACTATTCCGTCGCCGGTAGGGTTGGGGTAGAGTTTGTTGATGAGTGCAGCCGAGCTGGTATAATCGCCAGCGACTAAAGCGGGGTTGGTGTCGGGCGAATTAATCGCAATGGTAGTTAGTGGCGGCGGCGGGGGATTACTGCCTCCAAACTGATAATTTTTCATCCAGTCAATAAAAGCAGCAGAGATTGGCTCACCCGTAGCGGTAGTGATGCCTCTGAAAAAATCGTAAACGAGGTCGCTGTTTTCAGGGGTCATCGCATTCAGCCGCGTCTCCAACTCTTCTACAGTAATGAGATATTGCCGCCATCTTTGCTCACCTGTTTGCCCGTTATACAATTGTTGAACCGGGTGGTTATCTATCCATATGGCCAGTATTTCTGCATCTGCAAGCCGGGCGATATCGTCCCCATCCATATCCGGTAAGATAACAGCAACCTTCCAGAAAGCAGATGGCACTTTGACATTAGCCAGCCCTCCCATTTCGGTGGGAACTTCAATGAAATTATAATCAACAGGGTTGTAACGAAGTTCCGTTCTCCCACCTATGCCACTAATACCGGTATAATTATAAACTTCCGAGCCCTGGTCTTTTACCTTTTTATAAATATAATTTTCAAGTTTTGACCAAAGAAGGCGGTTAAAGGATGGATTTTGTGGGGCCATATTTGACATATAATAGGTAAGCCTCATGCGATCAAGTGAAACATTCGCATAACTGGAAGGCATAAAGTGCCCCCGGTCAAACTCATATATCAAACAGTTGGAGGCGCTGTATTTATTGAAACTATTTCTTTTGGGGCTCGATGTGAATGGCAGAATCCTGTCAAAACCGTCAGGTAAAGTAGGATCAACAGCAAATGGATCATTTACCTCTCCTCTTGTAAACGATCCAATATCGCCAGGCCCTGTTCTGAAAGCAACCCAGTTTGGAGTTTTGCGATCATTATTAAAACTCATCTTTAGAATTTGATCAATCGCGTGCAGAGAATCCTTAAACATGCCGGCTGTAAAATCCAATGTCGGCCTTTTAAACAACAAATGATCGGCTTGACTGCTCGGAGGTAGTACATTCAGTGTTTTATTTTTCTCCTCATCTTCGGTTCTTTCAACTAAATCAGAATAATCGCGACCAGAAAGCGAATTAAAATCAGGATTATGAATGTTCCTGATTACAAACATTAAATCATCTTCTGTGGTCAGGGTATAGGTACCGCCTACGTGGATCGCCGCCTGGCCCTGCCTGCTTTTGACTTCCTGGAAACAAGAAGAAGCATTAATCATAATGTCATCTTCCCCTACAAACTTAACACGGGGTTCTGTGTCATGGGAGTAATCGTACTGGCCCGACAGAACTTCTTCAAAGGATTGGGTATATACCCGTATTGGTTGAGACTCGTCAATAGAATTAAAATAGATGTTCACTGCAGCCCGATGCTGTTCATTGATGGAAGTGAAGATGGAGCCCAGGTCAGTAAAATCAATTACAGAGGTATATCGCGGCGCAAGTTCGATAAAGACCATGCTATCTCTCATTGCATTTACTGCTGAACTTTCCTCTAAAGTTTCAACCAACTCCTCTGTAAAAGTAGCCAAAACATCGGCCCAACATGCAGGATTCTGAGCGCACCCCGCGGCTTGCAAGAGTATAGGAATCTGTTCTCCAAAATTTTGCGCAATCAAAGTTGTCTCTTGCAATTTTGTGGAAGTATACCATTCCAGGGCAAGGTTAGGGTTAGCAATACTATGTACGGCTGTGCTTAAACTCAGCGATCGTTCCGAAGACCACCAGGGATCCAGCAGAGCAATCCGCTGCGGGCGAATAGAATCGGGAAGGATTTCAGAACCGGTCAGAATGACCTGAGCACCCAGGGAATGGCCAGCCATCCGTACTTCCAAATCCGGATTGAGTACTGATTTAAGATAGGTGCAAGCCTCGGCGAACAGTTGATTTACGCCTTTGAATTCTACTGCGTTGGTGGTGATGGTGCCATTTTCTCTTCTCCAGCGCAGGGAGGCTTCGCCTTCAAAATAAATGGTTTTTTCAGCATCCAATACGGACACTACGTTCCAGTTTTCAATTCCAATGACCCTAACATCAGAATATTGATTCCAGTAGAAAGCACCTACATTCCAGCCTTCAGCAATCCACTTTGCGCTCAGGGGGGTACCGTCTTCTGTGGTCAGGTTTTCCCGTTTGTGGTTTTTTACGGAATTGTCGTTGAGCCCATGCACGTAAATAACGGTTGGTTTGGATGGGTCGAAATTGGGGTTCCCATTGGTATCATTCGGGCTTAGTTTATGACCTTTTCCCGTTGCATCCAGAAAATAAATGCCGTAATCTAAAACCTCAAGTTTGATTTCCTTGCAAATGAACAATTCTCCTTCTGCATTGCGAAACCCGGCAGAAATGACTACGGCACCCCATTCATCCCGGCCGTTGAGGTTAAAATAGTATTGAGCCGGATTGGTGATTTCATTCCGGATACCCGTTTTTTTATCCGTTACAAACCAGCGTAAATCCGCAGGCGGGGCATTTTGTAAAAAAGTCGTATTGAAATTGATGGGATTTTTTGAGTTCCATTCTTTAGGGCGATTTTGTTTAACCTCAAAATCATCAGACCTTGACAGGCAGGGACAAAGTTCTGATCCGAGGGGAATGACCGGGCTGTACCGGAAATACCGATCCTTTCCGGTTGCGTTGTGCGTTCCTTTTACGACAGCAATTCCATTGTCATAGCCGTAAGCAGAAGTAATGGTATAATTGTAGTCGTCGTTGGTAATGTCGTATGTTCTTTTCCATAAGTCGCTCAAATTGAACAACCGCGAACCGCCGTCTTGAAAATCGCACCCCAGTGTGCACCAGTTCCAGATCCAGCCCCGCGCCCTGCCATCGGTGGAGCCTTGTAAAAAACCAACTCCGCTGGCCCAGCCATCTGCATTCATGGAGCGAAGAATACCGGAACGCAGTTCGAGAGGCAGGGCATACCGATAGTACAAATTGGGTTCGTATTCATCATCGCAGGTAACATTGACATTGGCGTCAACGAATTTCATCACAAAAGGCCTTAACCCGTCATTGGGGGTGACTTCTACGTTCCCGGCAAAAAAGCCCGGCGGCGAACTTACCGGAAAAACCTGATACGCATTGATGGTTGTGCCGCTTTCGGCTGAGATGTCATCCCCGGCAGCATAAAACCCTTTCAACCGGTCGAAACGCCCTATTCCCTCCATGTTGGAAGAACCAATGGCGGTTGTTCCATCAGTTTGAACGGCTTCGCTGATTCCGTTAAGGATAAAAGTAAGGGGGAACCCTACCGGAATGACATGCCGGGGTTCGGGGGTATTTGCTTCGGTTGGCACCAGATCCAGTATCTGGTTGTTGTTGTCAACGACAGGTTTAAAATTCATCATAAAAGCACGCGAGGGCGAATATTCTCTGAAATTTGGTTGTATGATATTGAGGTTAATGCCGTAAGTTTCCAGAAAGGGACTCGTAAGATCCGGGGTTGTCTGATACAGCGGCACATTGATGGTTATGGTAAAAAAACCGGCGGCGGGATTGGAAGCCTGGGTGTTTGGGATGTATTTGCCTTCAGATGCTACCCATAAATAACTGCCACTGGTAGCTACACTGTCCATGAACCTTAATTCTCTTCCAAAAAAAGTACGCAGTTCAGTATACTGCATGGCTATGGAGTCGAAGATAAAGACATTGCTGCTGTCTTCCGGATTGCTTAGTACCGTCACTTCATCCCCCCGGCTGACTGCTGCTTCAAGCCACGGAATGTTATAGTTCACCCAGAAATACTCCGGCTCTATCATGGTATCCGTTATGTTCAGCAAATTAAAATCACCGGGCCGGGGGCCAAAATCAGGTGCGGTATTCGGTTGCCCCAATTCCTCCAGAATATCCCGCGTATCAAGGACGAATCGGCCGATCATGGTCGTTGTTTCATTAGTATAAGCCTTCAATTCCCTGTACGACTTCCAGCTCGGGCGGCGCTCGAGCGTACGTACCACTACTCTTGGATCAGGGAAAGCCGGCCCTACCACACTGGTAACCAGCCCAGGTATCAGCAATGGGTTGTCGGGGTGATCCCGCACTTCCTGAGGCAACGCGCCCAGCGGCACATTGATGAATTTTGAAAAATAACTGCCCCCGGCATAAAGCGCCACCCGGCCTATCCCGTCAGAGCTGATGATGGCGACATGCCCCTCACAACTTATGTTTTTTACGAATCCGGGGCCAAGATCATAAAAAGCAGTCGCCTCATTAGCGGCGTTAAAGGAAACGGCAAAAGCATGGTTGGTTGGCCCTGACCCGTAAGAAGCGGCCATCCATCTGCCACAGGTCTGAATGGAGAGGCCGTTTATGTCGTCGATGGGGACTCCCTGTTCAGCCAGATAAGTAGATATGTTGTATGGTTCAGGCGGATTCTGAGCTTGTACCCCCTGCGCAAAAAGCATCCAGAAAATAGCATTTAGAATGCCATATCGAACAATTGTATGTATGAAGCGCTTCATAATCAATTTTTTATTCCATTAAAACAATCGTTGTTTAAACCCGGAAGCCTGATGAAGGAGCATGTTCCAGCCAGGCTTCCGGTATTGCCAACTCTATTTGATGCACAAAACTTTAAAAATCGAGCTGCTCGCCCCGGTTCTTATCTCCACGGTATAAATTCCGGAGCTTTCTGTTGCTAAACTGAACTGCAGTTTCAAATCCAGTTCTTCAGGATCGAACTTAAGTTCCTGCAACACGCGTCCAAAAACGTCTCGTACCGTGATTTCCACTCCGGTTGTCTGTTCCTCGCGGATTCGGGCAAGTCCATGCTTGTAAAATTCGACCATCACTTCCCCATTGGTAGGATTTGGATACAAATCCCTTACCAGTGCTGAGTTTGGGCCCTCTCCTTCATCAACAGCAAGCGCCGAGATCAGGCAGTTGTGGGTACAAGTAGCGCCACCGCTGGCTTTAGTAGTAAGGTTGACGCCGTTTTTCTTGATAATGAGGGTATTGGCCCCTCCTACTGTTGGCGTTTCAAAAAACATATCCGTCCCGGCTTTCGTGAGTACCGTTCCTGTAATGCTGGTACCGTACAATTGCCAGTTGACCAAAATGTCCTCCGCATAAGTGCTCCGCAACCTCCAGCGCCTGGTTTTGGCCGGATTGGCAGAACAAATAGAGGTCAACAGGAACGAATAGCCACTGCATGATGAACCCGTATGCAGTACCGAAGCAGTCGGAACCCCTTCTACTACCAGATAAACCCGGTTATCGCCAGGAATGACGTTGGTGGAAAAGCGAATGCTTCCATACGCAGGTATTGTCGCCCGGCCGGCCTGAGTGCTCCCAGCCAGATACCAACTCACTTTAACCTCCGTTGCGTAGGGATTATTGATTTTCCAGCCCCGGATCGTTGCAGGAGTATGCGTACATTCCGGGGTGAGGGCTACGTTTGCCAGGCCGGACGGGGGTGTTATGTGCCCACACCCTGCACTGCTTGCCAAGGTTGTTCTGAATCCGGATTCACCACTTACCTGCCACTGAATTTCATTCGCTGCAATGCTTGTAACAAAGAAACGGGTATCCTGGGCAGGGACAACGACTACCCCGCTTTCGCCAGTTCCGGCAGCGTTCCAACTCACAGAGATGGGGGTAAGATATGGATTGATGATTTGCCACCATTTCTGACTGGAAGATTCATTACAGGTATTGTTCAGCACGACATCACTGAAATCAACCGGTGCTGCACATACGGTGGTATTGGCCGGTATTGATTGCCGGAGCGCTCCGAAAGCATAAACCAGCAAAATGTCCGAACTGCCTGCAACCGTACTTTCAAATACAACACTGCTGTTGGGCAACAGACGCAAGTAACCCCGATTTGCGGAAGCACCTGATATTTCCCAGTTAATATCCAGCGTTTGAAAATACCCATTGGTTATTTTCCAGCGATTTTTGGTTGGGGTGCTGTTGAGGCGGCAGAGTGCTGCAACCGACAGTTGAATCGCCTCGCAGTCAGGAACGCAGTTGATCACCTGGATATTGATTTCATCAAAAGCGACAACTTCTCCCTGTGCATTCTTCAGGCTCAGTTGGTAAAGGCCCGCTTCATCCACCAACAGGCTTTGGGTGGTCGCACCTGTTGACCATTCGTAGGTATATCCAGGGAAGGCGCCCGGATCGAGCAAATGTATCTGGTTTTTACAAATGGTCAGGTCCGGTCCCAGGTTGATCACGATGCCTGCATCAGGCCTTGTTATGGCTATGGTATCTGTATAGGAACAACCAAAATCGTTCGTCACCGTTAATTGATAAACGCCTTCCATGCTGACCTCAATGGTCGGCGTAATTTGCCCGGATGACCAGCTATACTGCCATGCAACCGGGAAGCCTGTAACTCCGATGACAACCGAATTGCCAACGGGTAACTCAATGTCCGGTCCTAAATCAAATGACGGGTTTTGCACGATCGTAAGGATTATCTGATCGCTGGATGCCGGGCAGGGGCCGGGCGGGTCTTCTGTTATCAGGGTCAACACAATGCTTCCTGCAGCGATATCGGCATTTGAAGGCGAATAGGTTGTTGAAGCCGAGCCCGGATTACTGAAAACACCGGTGCCACTGCTCGTCCAGTAGCCTGTAGTGGCTGCTCCCCGCAAGATGCCTGTCAGGGTGACGTCATCGCCTGCGCAGATCGTCTTATCAGATCCAGCCTCAGCTATTGCCACCGGGTTAATGACAATGACGACTTCATCACTGACAGATGCACAG
>JABWAJ010000609.1 GCA_013361075.1 Saprospiraceae bacterium
CCTTCCTCCGGCATGCAATAAAAACAACGGAGGTTGCACCGGTCTGTGACGGCGAGGCGAACGTAATTGATCAGGCGGCCATGATTGTCGTACAGCATTGGTGAATTGGTTTAGAAACGGTAGCGATGAAAAGGGAAAACTCCCCCCTGTAAAAAAACATCCTGCGCCAAAGGAAGTTCTAAGAACCCGTCTGCGTCGTTGAGATTGGCCAGATCACCGGAACCATGGCCCGGCAATGGGTAAGCTTGCAAAACCCCGTCTGTTCCGGATTTGAGGCGAACCGGCAAAAAATAGGTGAGTGCTGGCAGAAACACTACTTTTTCCATCAGCATGGCCCATTCAGGATCACGCGGTGTTTCTGTCAGACTTTGGTTTAAAAAAGGCAGCAGGTAGCGACAGGCGCACATGAATGCAGAAACCGGGTTGCCGGGCAGGGCAAAAACAACTGCTTTATTTCCCAAAGTGCCAAACCAAAAAGGTTTGCCGGGCCGTTGTGATACCTTGTGAAAATGTTTTTCCACCCCAAGCGACAGCAGGATTTGGGGTACAAAATCGTATTTTCCTTCTGAAACTGCACCCGAAAGAACCACAAGTTCAAACGAATCGAAAATCTCTGACAATCCAGCCTGAATAGCTTCCCTGGTATCGGGATAATGAAACAATTGGCTCGTAATTCCATAGCGCTCCAGCAACAATGCCTGAATAGCGAACGAATTGGAACTCCTGATTTGGTGTGGCAACGGGGTTTGCTCGACGCGAACCAGTTCGTCTCCGGTGGAGACAATGGCGGTTTTAGGCAAACGGGCTACCCTTAAAACAGATTTTCCGATGGTGGCAGCCGTAGCGATTTCCGCCGGACTCATTTTTTTACCTTTGGTTACGATACATTCTTTTGCTTTTCGGTCAGTCCCTCTTAAATGGATGTTTTGGCGAAAATTAACCGACTCGGCCAATACCGTTGCTTCTCCGTTTTCAATCCGCAGTTGCTCGTATTGAATTACGGTGTCGGTTCCTTCGGGGAGGATAGCCCCCGTCATCACTTCAAGGCACGCTTCCGGGGTCAGAAGTTGCTGTTGCGGCACTCCGGCAGCCTGGATCCCCTTGACGGGAAAACTTCGGCGCCCCTGCGCAAACTGATCGTACCGGATCGCAATCCCATCCATGGTTACCCGGTCAAAAGGGGGGAAATCCCGGTCAGCGACGAGGTCTTCGCTTAGGATACGGCCCAGTGAATGACCCAGTGGTACCTCTTCCCAACCCAGGGCGAGTGTATGACTCAAAACAATGTTTTCTGCTTCGGAAACTGTATGCATGTTGATTTGGAAAAGACTGTGCTGGCTGTTTACAAAATAACCCTTTTGCTTTTTTGCTGTTGTAAAGATGACAGTATACGCCGGTTTTTACAGACTTTTGTTACCATCTTCTCAAAAAAATCCTTTCAATGGACCCGGTTGCGATCAGGCATGAATTTCCAATATTCCGGCACCAGCCGGAATTAATTTACTTTGACAATGCTGCAACAACTCAAAAGCCTGATGCCGTACTCGAAGCCGAGCGGTATTTTTATGAACACCACAATGCCAATGCCCACAGAGGAGCTTATCGGTTGGCAGCCGAAGCAACCGACAGCTACGAAAGTGTCCGGAAAAAAGTGCGCAATTTCCTGAACGCCCGCAGGGTGGAAGAAATCATCCATACCAGCGGGACGACTGCTGCCATTAACCTGGTTGCTCAAAGCTATGCCGCCAGGCAGCTTTCTGCCGGCGACGCCATCCTGGTCAGCGCCATGGAACACCATGCCAACCTCATTCCCTGGCAGCAGGTTTGTTTGCACAATGGGGGACGGCTATTGGTTGCACCTGTGACCCGCGAAGGCGAGCTGGATCTGGCGGCTTTTGAAAAACTACTGATTGCTGAAAATGGCCGGATCAAACTTGTGGCCATCACTCATGCTTCCAATACCCTGGGGACACTGAACCCGATCACAGACCTCATTGCGCTGGCACACCGCCACGGCGCTGTGGTACTGGTAGACGCGGCACAAAGTGTCGTCACACACCCACCTGACGTTCAGGCGCTCGATGTTGATTTTCTGGTTTTTTCGGGGCATAAGATTTTCGGCCCAACCGGAACGGGAATTTTATACGGCAAAGCATCCCTGCTGGAAGCCATGCCTCCCTGGTATTTTGGTGGCGGAATGATCAGACAGGTGACTTTTGAGCAAACCACTTTTGCACCAATTCCTGCAAAATTTGAAGCCGGAACGCCAAATCTGGGCGGCGTAGCCGGCCTGGGCGCTGCAATTGACTGGGTGACAAGAGTCGGCGGCGACTCTATCAACCGTCATGTACAACACCTGCTTGAATATGCTACTTCCAGCCTCCTGGCCATTCCTGGTATTCAAATCATCGGGCAGGCCCCTCAAAAAACCGGAATCGTCTCTTTTTTACTCGAAGGTATTCACCCACACGACCTGGCAACTTTTCTGGATCAACGACAAATTTGTGTTCGCGCCGGGCACCATTGTACCCAACCGCTTATGGATTTTTTAGAAATTCCGGGAACAGTCCGGGCTTCATTTACAGCCTATAATACCTCAGCAGAAGTTGAAGCGCTCGTACAGGCATTGGGCGATGCCCGGCGTTTTTTTGGGGCATTGTGAAAGCATCAGCAGCAATTTATTGCAAAGTACAATCCTTTACCCCAGGTTTTTCCAGAGTATATTTGCCCCGGCATACAATACCAGGATAGCCGTCACCCAACGAACCTGTGTTTGTACAAATACCATTACATTTAGCCGACTGCCGAGTTGCCCCCCCAGCAACACGGCAACCATAAGGGGAAGTATCAGCGCTGCATCAAAGTGGAAATGCCCGCTCCATACCTGCCCGGCAAACCCAAAAACGGAGTTGACCAAAATGAAAAAACTGGCCGTAGCTGCAATGTGTTTGGGACTGTCCCAACGCAGTAAATGCAGCAGGGGCGACAAAAATATACCCCCGCCAATGCCCACAACTCCGGAAAGATAACCAATACTGCCTCCAAGAGCGGGGGATAACCAGGCCGGACGTTCGACAGACGGTGCAGGAGCTTCGGTTGCAGCGCTTTTTTGGAAGATCATGAGAATCGCTGAAACAACCAAACTCGTACCCAATAGCAGGAAAAAGGTTTTTTCTTTAAGGGGTGTTAGGCCTCCCAAAAAAGCCAGGGGAACGGATGCTAAACAGATATAACCGACTTTTCGGAAATTAAGCAGCCCCTTTTGCCAAAA
>JABWAJ010000610.1 GCA_013361075.1 Saprospiraceae bacterium
AAAGAGAAAAAAGACGAAAAAAAGGGAAATCAGGGCGGGGAAGATCACAAGGGAGGGTAGTGAGCATGAAACCCTCAAATGCAAAAATTAAAATATCTATGTCCATTAACTGACACTTGTGGGAGTGGGTTATTGGCTGTTCCCATTCCTTACTAATTTAGGGCTTTAGCTCAAAACTAATTTTTTATCATGAAGCGACTTTTGACAAGCGTAAACCTGTTTTTGCTCTTTTTTTCAGGCGCTTTCGCGCAAACCTTTTACAATACCGGCGAAATTCAGGAAATCCGGATCTTTTTTGCCCAGCAAAACTGGGATTACCTGCTCGATTCTATTGCCAATGCCAATGAAGACGCCCGCCTGCTGGCGCCCTTAGTCATTGTGAACGGTATTGAATTCGACAGCGTAGGCGTCAAATACAAAGGCAACAGTTCCTATAACCCCAACCGGCCCAAAAACCCTTTCAGCATCAACTTAGACGAAGTTATCGGCAGCCAGGATTACGAAGGGCACGACCTGCTCAAACTCTCCAATGCCTTTAAAGACCCTACTTTTGTAAGAGAAGTGCTCGGGTATGAAATCGCCCGTAATTACATGGCTGCACCCCGGGCAAATTACGCCAAAGTATATGTCAACGGCGCATATCACGGCCTGTACTCCAATGTGGAAAGCATTAAAACCAAATTCCTCAACGAATATTTCTACTCCAACGATAACGCATTGTTCAAATGCGACCCAACACAGGGTGCCACATCGCCGCCCGGCTGCCCAATGGGCGGAGGGGCAACATTTACCTATATCGGCCCGGATTCAAGCTGCTACAAGCGCTTTTACGAAATAGAGTCGGACTATGGTTGGAATGACCTCGTAAGTGCAGCCAATATCCTCAACAACAACACCATAAATGCACACCAGGCTTTCGATATAGACCGTATTTTGTGGATGCTGGCATTCGACAATGTTCTGGTCAACTTAGACAGCTACATTGGTTCCGGACATAATTATTATGCCTACAAAGATGGCAATGGCCGCTTTTGCCCCATCATCTGGGATATCAATGAGGCTTTTGGCAGCTTTGGCAATGCCGGGGGCATGGGTGGACAATTGAACCTTACCCAAATGCAGCAATTAGATCCCCTGCTTCACCTTACCAACCCGGGCAAACCTTTTATCAGCAAATTGCTCGCCAACCCGTTGTACCTGAAAAGCTATATCGCACACATGCGTACCATTCTGGCAGAACAATTTACGAATGGCGCCTATCTGACCCGTGCCATGGAGTTGCAAGCTTTGGTGAATAACGCTGTGAGTACGGACCCGAACGGCTTGTATACGTATAACGATTTCATCAATAACCTGAACAGCAGCATTACTACTGGTATGCTGATCCCGGGCATCACCACATTAATGAATCCGCGGATTACTTACCTGAATAACCACCCCGAATTGCAGAAGGTACCGCCGGTGATTGCCAACGTTGCCACTGCGCCGGCAGCACCCGTTTTTGGCAGTACAGCCTGGGTCACGGCATCAGTCAGCAATGCAACGGGAGTACGGCTGCGTTACCGCTTTGGCCATGCAGCGATTTTTCAGGACGTGCCGATGTTTGACGATGGCACCCACCAGGACGGCGCAGCCGGGGATGGCATTTTTGGCGCTTCCATGACCATCCAGGGTAGTCTGGCCGATTATTATGTTTTTGCAGAAAATGCCAATGCTGCCCGTTTTTCACCGGAGCGCGCCGAGTACGAGTTTTATACCCTCGAAGCGGCAGAAACAGCCAATATTCCCGTTGGCGCGGTGGTCATCAATGAATTTCTTGCTGACAACGAAAGCGGGGCTACCGACCCTAACGGACAATTCGAAGACTGGGTAGAATTGTACAATACAACGGCGGCACCTGTTCTGCTTTCCGGCGCATTCCTAAGCGACAAGGCGGATAATCTTGCAAAATGGCCTTTCCCGTCCACGGCAACCATTCCAGCCAATGGCTACCTGATTGTCTGGCTTGACGAGGACCAGAACCAACCTGGCCTGCATGCCAACTTTAAGTTATCAAAAGATGGCGAAGCGATCTATTTCAGCAATACTGACGGCTCAATAATTGACCAAATCGAATTTGGCGCACAAACAACCGACATCACCACAGGCCGTTGCCCCAACGGTACCGGGCCTTTCGGTGCTATGAATATGGCAACGCCTAATGCAGGCAATTCCTGTTCCACTGCAACAGGAGAGGCCGATGACGCATTGTTTCAACTCAAAGCTTTTCCGAATCCGGGGCTCTCGGGGCAAGCTTTTGTAGCCGAAATCACCGCACAAAAAGCCCAACAGGCCCGGATTTCGATATTCAACGCTCTAGGCGTGCGCCTTTATGAACAAACAGTGTTGCTGAACCAGGGAATGCAGCAGTTTTCCATACCCGGGAACAATTTGCCTGCCGGAATTTACTGGTTACAGGCCGAGACAGAACAACAAAACAAAAGCGTCCTCCTTGTTGTCCGCTAACGGCAACAGTTTTTTAAGGGATAAAATATTTTTTCTGCAACCAGAGTTAATTCAAAAGAAGCTCGTTGCAGAAAAGCTTTTTATGTCTTAAGAAATCTACCTAAACCCGGTTTCATGAAAGCATTTACTTTTATTCCCGTTCTTGTCTTATTGCCGGTGCTCCTGACAGGCCAGTCAATGATTAAGGCAGGAGTTGGCCTGTCTTATGAAATCCATTTTTTTCAGCATGAAAATCTCAATCAATTCGACAATAGTTTTTTCAGCCCTGAGCCCTCAAATTTATTGGGGGTGAATGCTTTTTTGCAACTGGGAGATTATAAAGACTTTCAATGCAGGATCAACCTGCGGGCTGGTGAAAAAGAAATTTCGCTGGCCAACAAATCTTTAGGCCCGCAAGCCGGAGTTTTTTTGAAATCTTATTTTACGCATCAATTGTTGGCAGCTGATCTTAGTGCATTGGCTTTATACAAGATAGCATCCGGGGCCAACTATTCAGTAAGTCCGGTTTTAGGATTTTTCATGGCTTTCAACCAATACATTGACCTCGAATATTTGGCTTCAGGAGGGGGAGGGGACATTCAGCAAAGCATCCCCGATTTGGATTTTAAAGTGGAAGGCTACCCCTTTTCTATGTATGCAGGCATTAACATGGGGATAAGTTGTCAAACGCGAATCCGCAAACGCCCCATCGAACTCTATTCCCTGCTTTATTTCTCCCCTTCCGATTTGTTCAACTCAGATTTTACTTACCAAACCA
>JABWAJ010000611.1 GCA_013361075.1 Saprospiraceae bacterium
GGAACAGGGCCTTTACACCTGGTACGAACCCGCGGGCGATTACGGAACGCCCCTCATCAACGGGGCGGCTTGCGTTTACCTGACCTACAACGAATCGGGCATTGCCCAGTGTGGCATCGAAAAAGCTTTTTTGGCCGGTGCTACAGATTTTCGAAAACCCATCTCCTGCCACTTGTACCCCATTCGCGTCAAGCGTAATGAAGAGCTTGGTTTTGAAGCCCTCAACTACGATCGCTGGGACATCTGTTCGGCTGCCTGCAAGCTTGGCAAAAGCCTGAAAATGCCGGTTTACCGCTTCCTGAAAGACGCCATTATCCGGAAATACGGCGAGGATTTTTACGAAGAATTAGACGCCGCTGCCGAATATATGAATGGAAAATAATATGCTAAAGTATGAAAAAATGCCTTGTTCTGCTGGGTGCTTTGTTGTCTTTTGCACCAGCTTATGCTCAGGACCAGCCTGGTACTCTTGAGGCCCTGAAGCAACAAATTCAGCTGAGGCTGAAATCTGTGGAAGGTGAATTCGCCGTTGCTTTTGTGGATTTGAAAACCGGTGAAACGCTTTACCTCAATGAAAAAACAAGTTTCCACGCGGCAAGCACCATGAAAACCCCGGTGATGATTGAGGTTTTCAGGCAGGCAAAGCAAGGCAAATTTAAGCTGACCGACTCCATTGTGGTGAAAAACGAATTCAAAAGCATCGTAGACGGGAGCTCTTACAGCATGGAAATTACCAACGACAGTGCTGATGGGCTGTATGGTAAAATCGGGCAAAAAATGACCATTTACGACCTGACCTACCTGATGATTACCCTCAGCAGCAATTTGGCAACCAATATTCTGATTGATCTGGTTGGTGCCAAAAATGCAAACGCGACCATGAGAAGCTTAGGTGCCGCCGACATTCAGGTACTGCGCGGCGTAGAAGACGGCAAAGCCTATGAGCAGGGGCTGAACAATACGGTAACTGCGTACGATCTGGCTTTGATTTTTGAAAAAATGGCTCGCAACCAGCCCAATGGCAAAAAGGCCACCAAACAAATGCTCAAAATTCTGCTTGATCAGCAATTCAATGAAATTATACCGGCCAAACTACCTAAAACTGCAAAAGTTGCCCACAAAACCGGCTCTATCACCGGGGTGCAGCACGATTCCGGCATTGTTTTTTTGCCCGATGGCAAAAAATATGTGCTGGTGCTGCTGTCGAAAAAACTAAAGGATGTAGATGCCGGGGTGGTGGCATTGGCTGACGTGTCGGGTATGGTTTATGAATTTGTAAGGTAGTGTAGGGCTATTCTGAAAATTCTATAATCCTGTGAATTTGGATGAAGACAATTGCAAGCTACATTTTATCATTGATGTGATGCTCTGCACACTAACCCCCCCCTTCGCGGGTCGGGGGGCTATTTAATGACCTTCCCCTTCCACCTCTCCACTCCTCCCGCCTCAATCGAACAAATATACACCCCTCCCGGCAACCCTTCCAAATTCAACACCAACTGCGGCTGCCCCTCCGGAAGCGGCGCACGGCGCAATTCCCGCCCCAGGGCATCGCGCAGCACCCAGAAAGCTCCTTGCGGCAAGCGCTGCTGTGGCTCGATGACCACATAATCCTTCGCCGGGTTGGGATAGACTTTTACAGCCATTCCAGCAGGAGTAACTTCGCCTGTTGTTGTTACCGTCACTTCTACCCATTCGCAATGCGTATCGCTGGCATTTTCATTGCTCACCGTCAGGCATACCTCATACACGCCCGGAGCAGCATATTCATGTACCGGATTTTGTTCGGTACTCCCTGCCGAACCATCTCCAAAATCCCACTGCCACGAGGTAGGAAAAAACAGGCTGTAATCCCAAAAGGTCGCCTCTAATTCCTGTTCCGCATGCCGGAAAGCTGCTTGTGGATGGTGGTCTATGCCCAGGGTATCGCAGGGGCTGCCATCTTCCGGGCCGAGGCCGTAGTAGGGGTGGTTGGGGATGCCGAAGGCGTTGTAGGTAGGTAGTTCCAATCCACGTTGCTCAACATGACAAGCTACTCCCCAGGCGTTCGGATTGTGGATGATGTGCAAAAACCTAATCCCGCTGGTAGCACTAATATAAATTTTCCCGTCCGGCGCCAGTTGGCATAGAAAAAAGCGGGTAGGCAGGGCAAAAGGAGGAGGCGTCAACACACCATCGTAGACCGCCACCGTTTCTTTTGAAGCTTCAATATCCTCAGCCCAAAGATCGTACTGGTAGATATAGCGGAAAGAAGAGACATATAGAAAGCGGGAATTGGGTGAAATGGCCACTCCACCGGAAAAGGCAGTGTCATTGTAGTTAATTTGAGCAAGGTCAGATAGCAATCCTGTGCATCGGTCAAAATCATAGATATCAATAAATTGACCGGAAGCAGCATCATGGCCCGTATATCTTACATACTTACTACCATCTGGCGAAAAAACAGCCTGACCGAGGCCAGATGGAGTGGCCTGTCCAACTGTTTGAGGGGCCTCTAAGGAAACCCCTGAAGGAGAAACCCGCAACAAATAATAACGATTGCTGAAATATTCTTGTTGCAAAAGCCACCAGTCTCGACCATTGGCATGGCGTACGGTTGTAATTTTCCCAAAATCCAGCGTGTCATTGATTAATATCTGATTCTTGGCAGTAACTACCCATCCTGGAACACTCATCGCTATGGTTGTCTGATATAATTTAGCAACAATCCTATAATTTCCAAAAATCCCCTCCGGGAAAGTAGTTCTTTCTCCGTGTAGTAAGTAGTATTTTCCCAAGCTATCAGGAACCGACAAAATCAAAGCTCCCTGATATAGATTATATCCTCTGCTTGCCCATTGTTGTGTATAAGGATCCGGGTTCAACCCTCCCCCATTTGCAATTTGTTGCCCTTGAGGAATGGTTGGGGCATGTATGGCTATGCCATTCGTGTAAAACAGGAGATTACCCGAAGTATCACATATGGCGGCATTCGTAATATCGAAATCCAGATTTCGATATTCATAACTTAGTAAAGGTGGGGAATGATTAAAATCAATGCGGGTTCCGCCGACTGAGGTATCTACAAAATTGCTATTGTACCCCAATAACCAGACATAGTCGCGTTTTTCTTTGATAAAGATAGTTTGGGTAAAAGAAACGGAATGATTTACTACGACAAGAAATAAAATTGCAGTGTATATTTTGTTCATGACTCAGCTTTATAAAAACATGAGTCATCCCGAATTTTCATGAGTTCGGTCCCATCGGGACCAAAT
>JABWAJ010000612.1 GCA_013361075.1 Saprospiraceae bacterium
ACCTTGTGCGTCTCGTCCATGATCGTCGACTCGGGCGCGTGCACGGCATCGACGATCGGCACCGTGATCGAATAGCCCTTGACCGGATACACGGGCAGATCGATGCCGATCGGCTTGAGCAGCAGCGGACATTCGAATGATCCTGCTGTCAATGTCCTGGTCATTGATGCCGTGGTCGATCCCATTCTCAAAGTCAATGGATTCCTGTTTCCAGAAATTTCTGAGCGGGCACCATCCCAATAAATTGACGATCTCAAAATAGTGTCCGTACCCTCTGTGCTGGTAACGTACTTCGTCTGTTGTCGTGTTGGAAATGTTTCTCGCTGAACCAAATGTATTGGAAACCATTCGGTGGGTAGCAGTTTTGTCGATGTCAAAGGTATTGGGCACAAAGCTGTAATTCACGGCTTCATTCAAGTCCACATTCAAGCCGTAATTCATGGCCATGATGTATGGAAAGTTGACGATGGCTTCCACCTCACCAGGAAATTTGGTCATGGCCAAAGCATGCCCGGTTTCGTGAAAATTCGTCTCATCATCGGGACCAGGCCCATTTATGAAGTATGCGGGGCCAGGTACATTGAAATAGTTCAGTGGGGTGTTAGACATGGGATAACCAATAGAATAGGCGCCACTCCTTATCATGACATCAGCAATCATATACATGTTGTGCTTGTCTGGAATGATTTGCCTGGCCATAATGGAATTGACACCCCTTACGGCTGTTTCCCAATCCTGTAAGGTCTGAATCAGGTCATACTGACCCGGTATGATGGCATGTTTGGGAATGGTGTACATCACATTTTCAGATTCGAATATTGCCCACGGACCGGGTTTACTCAATTCAGTACCAACGTCCTGCGTTTCATAAAAAGACTTTATTGAGATGAAAGGGGCTTCAAGAATGTTGGTAGCGCTTACCTCAACGACGCCTTCTGCGGCCCCGTAAGGAACAAGAATAGAAATGGCGCCGCCAAGCGGGTTAAATACTTCAATGTTGGTAGTATTGATGGCAAATTTCTTTGAAATTCTATTCATTCTTTTGAATTGGGGTTTGTTGGAAAGATCCCATTCATGTGAGCCTACCCGAATGTAATAGTCTTTTCCAACAAGCTCTGCCGGAACCGTAACCCTGGCGACACTCCCCGGAGCTAAATAAAATCCCGTGGGGCGCAAAGCATGTTCTGTTCCATCTCCATTGATGTTGTAATACGGATTCATGCCATCCGGGTCTTTAAAATCAGCAAGAATCATCATGGAATGGGTCAGCGATGAATCTGAAGGCGGACTTGCATTTCCCGGAAAGGTTGCGCATGAATTAAATTTCCACAGATTGATGTGTTGAGGAAATTCTGAATAAACATCAGGGGTGAATACCTGATCGAATATTCCCTGCTCCAGTCCCACCATTGCCCGTGCCAGCTCTATGCCCGGATTGGTTCCCGGGGTTTTGCTGAAACCGTTCATGGTATTAGCCGTAGTAAAAAGAGCGCCAATCGTGTTGTCATAATCTTCTATTACGCTTTTACCCAGCAATATCATCGTTTCGCTTTCCGCCAGGCATTCCGGAAATCTATCGAAGATGTCGTATATAAAATTCAGGTCAGCAATGGTAAGCGTATTGGACCCGTCAATGTGTCCTTGCAGGTCATTTAGTGCATTCCAGGTATAGGTGCATGGGCTGGGGCAATGGGCCGTTGTATTGGCATAAGCATCAATGTCGTTGGCGCCGCTCGAAACAAGCACTTCGTCCACATAAAGTTTATATCCGTTAGGCGCAAAAATTCCGTCTCCAAACGTGTCGTAAATCTCGAAGAAAAAGCAGCCGTCAGCAGCTACACAGATGCTGTCTGAATAGGTTAAAAAATTCCCGTAAATACCTCCCTGACCACCTTCCATAATGACCGTACCTGCAAGGTCTGTTACCTCCCAGGAGGTTTCATATCCCCAATTATCGGTCTTTATTTCGACTTTAATTTCAACCTCATTTGCACCACATTGGGCGAAACCGAAACCGGTAGACAGTAAAAAGAGCGAACAAAAAAGTAAAATATTTTTCATGTTTTTTAACATTAGTTTTCCCAATTTGAAATGTTTTGGAACTTGCTTACTTCCACCTTTGACCAAACCAATCGGAACTTCGCGTTATTGCAGTGGAGGGGCCCTTCACCAAGCGATAGCCAATAATACACCACAATGCACCTGCTTTTGGTTGGCAAACACCAATATTCAGGGGCATCGCAGGTCTGTTTTTTGTCGTAGCTCTGTTCAGGATTTTTTTTGTGGAGACTGCAAGGTAAGACTTGTTGCGTAGCCTGCAAAATATCGATATAGAAAAAAACACAAGGATCCTGCTGGTATCCTGAGGTTGCCCTTCATGCCTTCAGCGATGAGTTCCTTGGTCCTGCTGGAATTAAAAATCTTTGGCTGCGCAGAGGTTGTTGCCAATTAATGCGACCTGGGCGTTGGGCACCAGGGCGATTTCGGGGCAGGGCTACCACCCAACAGGAGCAGCAGCTGCGATGCGTAGGCGTATTTGTACATGCGGATGGCGTGGTTTTGATTTGGGGTTGAAGGCTGGGATTATTAGACTTGTTGCAACGGGAATCATCGTGGGGTAGTACAAGTCTATTTTTTAGGTATTTTTTTTGACGCTCCTAAAAACCTCCATTCTTTTTCAGGAAAATTAAGCTCAAGATAACGATAAAAATCATTGATGTCCTGGCCGCTAAAGTGATGCGTATCGCCGTTCTGCCATTTGATATAAATGATATTGAAAAACCCGGAAACACTGGGCTCAGGTTTCATTATGCGATAATTCATTAGATCGGCCCAAAGGTAGTTTTTTTCAGCAGATGCCTCAAAAAGAGGCGTAATGCGCATCCCATCCGTTCCTGTTTTTAAAATTATGGAGTATTTTCCAGCCCTTTCTAAATACTTGAATAAGAAGAAGAAAAGTCCAATGGAGGAAAGTATGAACATCAAAAACATTAGACTTTCCGGAAGAATCCTCATAAAAGCAAGCATTAACAGTAAAAATGCGACAAAAGATAACAGTGAAAAGCACAAAACCCGCAAAAGTGCATACGGATATTGAGCTTTTAATTGAAATACTTGTTCCGTCATCTTGTATTGGTTTTGAATGGTGCGGAGTTTAGAGCTTGTTCGGGATTTCATGATTGAGCGAGAGTGAGGAAATTTTGTTTTAGACGAGGCGAATTTTGCAGACATAGCCGGCAGCTATGTTGAA
>JABWAJ010000613.1 GCA_013361075.1 Saprospiraceae bacterium
GGCGCAAAAAATGCTCGCCGATCCCGCTTTAGCCCAAAAGATTATGGCGATGAGCGAGGCAGAACAACATGCCTATATCGCTAAGCTGCTTGCAGAAGAGGGGGTTGTTCCGGTTGCCGGCACTTCCAACAGTACGTATACAGGACCGGGCGGATTGGACATTGACTGGGTGGAACTGAACCAAAACATCATGCAGCCGGCTATGGACCTGAGCCGTTGGGATGCCCACCATGCGATGGTACAGAAATACGAAAATCTCCACCAGGCAGTGAATGAAAAGACGGATGCTGACATCAAAAAGCTGCCGTTGATCGAAATGGGGGAATACGGCCGCGACCACGACCCGGAAAAAGTCAAGACCATTCAGCTGCGCGCCTTAGAGGAACACCGTGCTCTGGCTACCGCCATGCTGAAAGAAGCATTACCCGTTTTTGAACAACTGAAGAAGGATTACCGCGCCCGGGTTCAACCTTTTCAGGAAGCATTGAAAGCCCGAAATTTTGGGGAAGGCTACGATTTTGGCATCCACTATAAATTGGTGCTCGACACCCAAATGGCACTTGTGCTCGAATTGATGCACCTAAGCCAATATGTTGCTAACTTGACGGATGCTGCTGCAGGATGGGAAGAAAACTGGCGGCGGGGGAAGTAAGCAATTGGAAAGGGGCAAGTAGACAAACCTAATGCCGTAAACAGGTACCGGAGTCAACTTGCCTTTTCCCGATTTTTGCTAAAATGCTTCCACCCCGTTTACGGTAGTATACTTGAAACTCAACTTCTTGTCGGGGTAAATGTACCTGAAGGCCGACTGACACATGAGCGTGGCTTCGTGGAAGCCACAAAGAATGAGCTTCAATTTACCAGGGTAAGTATTGATGTCACCTATGGCATAGATCCCTGGCACATTGGTGCTATAATCCAGGGTATTGACTTCAATTGCGTTTTTATCAATGTTGAGCCCCCATTCGCCAATGGGGCCCAGTTTTGGCGACAAGCCAAACAAAGGAATGAAGTGATCGGCGGGATAAGCTTTATCACCTTCAGTATTGTGGCGCACAATAACGTTACTCAGTTTGCCATTGCCGTTGAGGCCTACTGCCTGGGAGTCGGTCAGTATGGATATTTTCCCACTGTGTGCCAGTTCCATAACTTTTTCAACGGAGTCGGGTGCACCCCGGAATTCCTGCCGGCGGTGAATGAGTGTTACCTGGTTGGCAACATCCGCAAGGAATATGGTCCAGTCAAGAGCTGAATCGCCACCACCGGCAATCACTACGCGTTTGTTGCGGTAAAATTCCGGATCTTTGATGATGTACTCGACGCCGTTATCTTCAAATTGCTCTAAGTTATCAATCGGAGGTTTCCGGGGTTCGAAGCAACCCAATCCGCCGGCGATGGCAATGACCGGTGCTTCCAGTATGGTACCCCTGTTGGTAGTGACCCGGAACAATTTTTCCTCAATGCGCTCAACTGTTTCAGCGCGCTCTCCCAGGGTAAAACCTGGTTGGAACGGCTCAATTTGCTGCATCAGGTTGTCTACCAATTCCCCCGCAAGAATGGTGGGGTAGCCCGGAATGTCATAAATGGGCTTCTTTGGATAAATTTCTGTGAGTTGCCCGCCGGGTTGCCCCAGGGTATCAACAAGGTGGCAGCGCATTTTCAGCAGGCCAGCTTCAAAAACGGTGAACAGCCCAACCGGGCCGGCTCCTATAATTAAAATATCAGTACGAATCATTTTATAGTACTCAGTATGCCAGAAACCCGGAGAAAAACGAAGGGCAGAACAACCGAAAAACTTCGCCTGCAACAGATTTATCTGGCCAAATATTCAAAAACAATAGATCCTGCCTCAGCAATCTGCCGAAACCGGGCCAAAGATAGGCTTTGAATACAAAACCTTTAGGTGATTTGTTTCATTTAAAAGGATGATTTTTATCAATTTTTCATTAGCTTTGTATAACCTGATTGGTATCTTCGTAATACTTTCCATTCCCTACTCTTAAGTTATAGCGATAGTAGTATTTTGAAGCAATGCACTTGCAGGCAGGTGTGGAAAGCATGCATACAGCAGGAAATTGTCTTATCATATACGCAGCCAAAAGCGGTTTTGTCCATTTAAGGCCTTTTGCACCTTAATAGTATTTTAAATGGGCAACAGATCCGCCGATGGTATAATTTGATTGTTGTCATGGCAGAGTTATTGGAAATTCAACAGGACGAAGAGAAAAAACTGATACAAGGAGCTTACCGGAAACTACTGCGCGCCATGCCTTCGGAAATGGAGAAGCTGGATCGCAAAAACATCCGCCTGGCCTACGAGCTTGCTGTGGAAGCCCACAGCAAACAGCGCCGTAAATCAGGAGAACCTTATATTTTGCATCCAATTGCTGTTGCCAAAATCTGCGCTGAAGAAATTGGATTGGGGCCAACGGCTATTATTTGTGCTCTGTTGCACGATGTGGTAGAAGATACAGATGTTACCCTGACAGATATCAGGGAAAAATTTGGCGACCGCATTGCCAAAATGGTGGACGGGCTTACAAAATTAGACGGCGCCTATACCACCGACAGCCACCAGGCAGAAAACTTCCGAAAAGTACTCAGCACACTGGTAGAAGATGTCCGCATTGTGTTGATCAAAATGGCTGACCGCCTGCACAACATGCGCACGCTGGGCTCAATGCCCCGGGAAAAGCAACTTAAAATTGCCGCTGAGACCAGTTTTATCTATGCACCGCTGGCCCACCGCCTCGGCTTATATGCCGTTAAAACAGAGTTTCTTGATCTTTGTATGAAAATTACCGATCCGGAAACGTACCGGGATATTGCTCGAAAATTAAAACAAACCAAACGGGGGCGCACAGATTACATCAATGAATTTACCGCCCCGTTGAGAACCAGACTCGATTTACTCGAAACGCCTTACCGCATCATCGGCCGACCCAAATCAATTTTTTCAATCTGGAATAAAATCAAAAGCAAACAGGTCAAGTTTGAAGAAATTTATGACCTCTTTGCCATTCGCATCATCCTTGATTCACCTCCGGAAAAAGAAAAAATGGTTTGCTGGCAGGCTTACTCCGTCGTTACGGATGTTTACCGGCCCATTCCCGAACGCCTTAAAGACTGGATTACCTGGCCGAAACTGAATGGCTACGAATCCCTTCATACAACCGTCATGGGGAATGAAGGGCGGTTTGTAGAGGTTCAAATTCGCACGGAGCGGATGGATGAAATTGCGGAACGGGG
>JABWAJ010000614.1 GCA_013361075.1 Saprospiraceae bacterium
CTGCTTGGTTTCTATACCGACGCTGATTTTTTCGATACCAATGCCAATCCCAATTATTACGAGTGCCTCAACAGCACCGCATTCAACAACATGGTGGTGACCACGGGCGGCGCAGGAATCGGCTTTTTTGCTGCAAAAGACTGTGCCGCCTACAACAATACGGTCGTGACGGCTTCTCCCCTTTTCCATGCACCGTTGATGATCGCCCGTGGAGAAATTTATGTAAACGAAACGACTACGCTAAGCCCGGCCAACTTTAACATTCAGGTTTTCAACAACCTGTTTGTTGACCAAAGCGGCACGGGGGATGAAGATTACACCGTACAGCTTCGGGAAGGTGCCCTTACCGGAAACAACCTGATTAACCGCAATATTTACCACAAAACGACCGGGGTTGCCAGCTTTGACGATGGTGTAAACTGGCCGGCGCGCACTTTTGCGCAGTGGCAATCGCAGCTGGGCTTCGATGCGCAAAGTTTGGAAACCAATCCGCAGCTCAACGCGCAGTTCCACCTGACAAATGGCAGCGCAGCCATTGATGCCGGGCAAACGGCATCCGCCCCGGCAGGCGATTACGATGGCCAGCCACGCAGTGGCGCGACAGACCTTGGCGCGGATGAATTTGGCAATGGCATTACCCTACAGGTACCTCCGCCTGCCGGAACCATTGGAACAGGTGCAGCAGGAGGAGCGACAGTTGTTTTGAACCCTTCGCTGCAACAGCCTCAATGGGAAATTTTCCCAAATCCTGCATCGGAGTGGGTACAAATCAACAACCTCCCAACTCCAGCACAATGGCACCTTTTCAAGGCAACAGGCGTGTGCATAAAAACGGGTACTGACCGTCGCTTCTACGTTGGCGACCTCCCGGCAGGCCAGTATTTCTTAGGCATGGAAGGCTTTGTCCACACGCCAATAATCATCAGCAAATGACGAAGTTATTTTTCCGTTTGGCCCTGCTCGGGCTTGGTTGTTTCCTGCTGTACACTTTTGGCGAAGACACGATCAAAACGATTTGGTACCGCGCAACCGGCGAGGTCGTTGAAGGGCGAATTTCCGGATTTCTGGCAGGCCGAAATAATCCTTCCGTACAGTTGGAAAGTACCGGAGTCCGAAAAGGCAAGCGGCGGGCACGTCGCCCGGTTTTTCGTTACCCGGTTGCTGAAGGGGCTAAAGATTCCCTCGAAGGGCGTAGCGGTGCTTCTGCTTTTTTCACGTTCACGCAATACGACTTACACGAGCGCGTATCGGTGGTTTTTGCCAAGGGCAAGCCGGAAGATGCTTACCTCTTTGGCATTCAAATGATTTTGGCAAATACATTGTTATCACTGTTCGCAATCTATATGATGTCCATCGGCATTCGAGGCAGAACTTAATCATACTAAATAATAAACAAAATGAGGCAATTACCTTTTTTGATTCTGTTGCTCGCAACTGCTTGTGGCAACAAGGCTTCCGAACCGCAGGTTGCTGGCGAAGCTAAAGCCGTAGCCGCTTCCGGCGGGCCATTCCTGACCATGAAAGTAGACGGCAAATTGGTGGAATGCACAGATATTTTCGGCGCCTACAACCCAAACGGTTACCCAAAAGGGACAACGATTGTAGCAGGCGAAATGAAGCCGGATAAATCGCAGCCTTTCAACATTGCTTTGTACGAAATTCAGCAGCCGGGATCGTATACCATTACCAACCAAAACGATCCGGCAAAATGGGCTGTACAGTACGTAAACCCCAACAGCACCGATCCTTTTGACACGCGTTTGCTGGCGGTGAACAATGCTGCGGGGGAAAGTTTTACCATTCGCTTTACCAAACTGGATGGATTTGACCTGGAAGGCACATTTGAAGGCACGCTCACCAGCGACAACGGCAAAACGGTCGTGCGCATTACCGAAGGAAAATTCGATACCGAATGATTATCTTGGCAGGAATTCTGTCAAACAAAAATTAGCTCATGCGCCTGTTGCTGCTTTTTTTGCTTTCCGGCTTTGCTGCACAGGCGCAAAAAGATGCTTTCCTTCGACATTTTACAGAAAAAGACGGGCTCAGCGACAACAACGTGCAATGCCTTCTGCGCGACCGGCAGGGATTCCTTTGGGTAGGAACAACCTATGGCCTCAACCGCTACGATGGTTATGTTTTCCGGCAATACCTTCCGGATGCCCGCCAGCCGGAAAAGACCGTTTGTCATGAAATCATCAATGACCTGGAACAAGATGATGCAGGATACATCTGGGTAGCTACGCGGAATGGCCTCAACAGGTACGACCCGCGAACAGAAATTTTTAAAACCTGGAAAAACATCGGGCGCGAGGATGGCTCTTTACCCAATTCTTTGGTTACAGATCTCTTGTGTGATAAGGACAATCAAATCTGGTTGTGTTGTGACAACAGGGATTTGACGCTTTTTGATGCAGCGCATTTCACATTCACCATGTTTCCGTGGAAAGCATTTACTGAAAAAGCGTTGCCCGAATACAGCAGGAACGATTACAAAACGATTTACCGTCTTGATAGAAAATCTGAACACGAACTTTGGCTGTTTTCTAACCTTGGCACGTTCAGTTTTCATACCAGGACACGGCTTTTTACTTTTCACCAGGGCTTGAAAGTACATCCCGAGTTGCCCGAAAATATAGTACACAAAGACTTGTCAGGACTTACCTGGCTTGGCGCTCAGGATGGCCTCCGTTGCTTCGACCCGAATTTGCAACATTTCAGGTTTAAGCCGGTTACAGGCCAAACAGAAACGGGCACCTATCCTTTTTACCGGTTTATAGAGGTTGATGACGGCAGGCAATACGCAACCAACCTGGAAGGGCGGCAACTTTTTATTTTTGAGCGTGGAAAAATTATACAGACCCTTACCCTGCCGGGAAATTGTGCGTTGTTGTTTCAAGACCGCCTTCATCGCATCTGGGTTGGAGCCGGGAGTCAATTGTTTTTTCTGAACCCCAAAACCCAAAATCTCAACCGGGTGAACATTCCTGCGCACCTGCCCCAACCTGGCACCACGTCAACGTTTCAGGACATGGCTGAAGACAGTAAAGGCAATTTGTGGTTTGCTACTGACGAAGCCGGAATCTGGGTTTGGCAAACTGCTAAAAATACCTGGTGGAAACCCGCCGAGGCGGAAGGTTTTATCGGGCGCAACATTTCGTGTGTATTTGCTGACCGGCAGCGACAAAGCCTTCGCCGCCGGGGCGGACATCGCCGAGATGGCCGAAGCGACGCCGGTCGAGCTGGC
>JABWAJ010000051.1 GCA_013361075.1 Saprospiraceae bacterium
GCTTCCAATTCTTCGATAGAAAGTGATGGTGTTGTGAATACTTTGCTCATGACTAAATAATTTTTGTTATTAAAAAATTGAATGAATAATATCAATTGAAGTGTCCGGTTCTAAGCCCGGGTATCCGGTAATGCTTGGAGGCATAGAGGAGGGCCCTTGAAGGGCCTCCTTCCTGCACCTTACTAATTAATTAGCCTACTGTTACATCAATCGGTGCCTCTTTATCTCCGCCACAGCGGCCATCGCCGTCTTTTTTTACAGCTTCGGTTGCCATATCGCCTGGTGCAATAACGCTTAATTCCTGACGTGCTTCCAATTCTTCGATAGAAAGTGATGGTGTTGTGAATACTTTGCTCATGACTAAATAATTTTTGTTATTAAAAAATAAAATCTAATTATCAGCTTATACATTTACGGTAACAGGCGCTTCTTTATCACCGTCGCAACGGTCTTCGCCATCTTTTTTTACAGCTTCGGTAGCCAGGTCGCCGGGAGCAATAATGCTCAGTTCGTGGCGGGTTTCGAGTTCCTCTACGGAAAATGCCGGAGTTTTGATTGTTTGATTCATTATCCTAAATTTTAATGATAAAAAAATGAATACTAAAAATCCAGTAGTTTTATCGAAATACGCTCAGGTTGCTTTGATATTATTGACTGCAACGAGGCACATCTTCTTTTTTAACAGCTTCTGTCAGTAAATCATCGAAAGTAAAAACACTTAATTCATGACGGGTTTCCAGTTCCTCAATAGACAATGGTTTCTTGCCCAAAAACAGTTTATTCATTTTGCAACATTTTATTGGTCATTAAAATCAAAACCCTAAAAAACTCCCGTAATAAAAGCCTCGGCTTATCTGCCAGAATTGTGCTTCAGTCAGCAATCTTCTGACGGTACTGTTGGCGGGGGAGAAGGAGGTTCGGAGCAGTTGTTGCATTTTTTAGGAGCAACTGCCGCAAGGTCAACATCGGTCAACATGGACAATTCGTATCGCTCCTCCAATTCCCTGATACTCAGGCTTTCGCAAAGGTTAAATAACTTCTTTTCCATGTCATTTTATTTTTAAAATTGATAGATTGCAGTGATTTTTATCGTTGTATTTTCTTTGACATTGAAGAGCAGTTCTTCAAACTTTGGAGGCCCGTAAGCTCCTACATTATTGGAGAACCCATAACCTTCCGTGGGGAAATTCATTTCATTCCGGTCAAGCTTGTTGTTTTCGTTTTCGTCGTGAAAAAAGCGCACGGCATAACGCCCGGGTTGCAAGCCAGTAAAGGAAGCATTGACTTCTCCTCCCGGATTAATTTTATAAGCTTTGTAGGATACGCTTTTGTTTTTTTCGTCTACCAATTGGATGTTGGCTCTGCCGGTTTCCGAATAGATGTCTACGATTTTTACATTCACTGTAAGCCCGTTAGTGGTACTGGCATCTGCAAGTTGAGCAGAAAGACAATTGCTGCATAGGATGAAAATCAGCATCCCTAAAATTCCTTTTTTCATTTTTTTAAAATTTTTAATTATTAATTAAATAAACCTATAATAGATACTCAATTCGTATTAAATCAAAATTTGCTGTGCCTGTAATTGTGCGCGCCATGCTTTACCAAAAGGCGATTCGGATACTGCGCTTTCCAAGCCTCCTTTCATCACTTGTTCGAACCACCGAAAAACTGTTTCCGGGATGATAAAAGTCTGGTACGTATCGGAATCAAAAAGATGCCATTCCTGGCCAAAGTGGTAAAGTCCGTAGCGTTCCCGGTTGAATTCTAATTGGCGCTTTCCTGTTTTTACCGGCGTTGGCGTTGCTTCTTTTTTAAGCACAAGCGGTTTCGTATCCAAATACTTATGAATATATAACCACCCCTCCCATTGAAGGGGATACTGTTTCAGGTTGGTCTCCAGATACCCGTACAACTTTTCCGTAGTTTGCAGGCAGTAGGCCCGTCGGCTTTCTCCGGCCTTTGGTAAGATTTGGGGGTAGAAATGCAGGGTAATATTGTCCGGAGTTTTGCGGTAGGAAATTACCGGCACAATTGGGATGCCTGTCACATAAGAAATATGGGCAAGCCCTTGCCGAACATAAATTTCCTGGTTCATGAACCCGATTTTCAAGACCTGGCTTTCTGCTTTAGGCGTACCTCCAGTGCCCCGGTTGCCGTCAATATAGGCCACCAAAGATTTGCCTTCCTGCAGGTGTTTTACCATTGTCATGGCAGCTCCGAAATTTTCTGCATTGAGCACCTGAAAATCCGAACATACGCCGTATCGCTCATTGATAGCTTTGACCAAACCTTCCGATTCTGCCCGCTGGTTATCATACACTCCCTGATCTACAATCAGGGTAAAATCATAACCCCGGCTGGCCAGCAGCGACACAATTTTTCGGTAAGACCCCAGATGGTAGCTGCAGAAAATAAAGGGCCCGCCACGCTGCTGAACGATCCTTTCGTAATCGCCACTGAAAGTTATTTCTTCAATTTTTTCCAGGTACTTGTGGTCGAGTGGAGTACGCGGCCTGATTTTCAGCATTTCTACAAAAACGTCTTCTCCTCTTCTGCCTTCAACGATCTCCGGCATCAACGCTTTAAAGTTGGCGTAAGCAAAACAGTATTGCCGCATCTTCCACTCTTCCTGTACCTTCACTGCAGTTGCACTGATGCCGCGTTCTATCCTGTTGAGGTCATTCCGATAAGCTTCTTTGTATTCGTAGCTCATAATTTACGGTTGTTAGTTTGCACAATAAGTCAGCACCTGTTTTTCGAGCAATTCTTCAATAATTTCAATCGCAATAGCGGGGTCCGGATTTCCTTCTTCACCAAATTCAGGGTGAAAGCTGCGCAGCATATCAAACTCTGTTTCGCTGACTTCATAGGTTAAAAAAGTAGCGCTGTCAAACAGAAAACATGATACACCGTGGCGGAACAAACTGAATCTGCGTTGATTAAAAATGAGTTTAGCAGATTCTGGCGCAACTTCTAAAGCAACCGGAGTATGTATTTTCAGCAACTTGGACGCCAGATCGTCAAGGTCAAAGTATTTGTGTACGTAGAGCCACCCCTCCCATTGAAGGGGATATTTTAGCAGGTTCTCTTCCAGAATATGATAAAGTTTCTGAATGCTGGATTGACAATACTCTTTTTTCGATTGTCCGTTGTCGGGCATCAGGGGTTCATAAAACCGCAGTACCACATCAATGTCAAGCTCTCGAAAAGCAATCACCGGTATGATGGGCGTTTGCGTGATGAAAGACAAATATGCAATCCCTTGTCTGGCAAATAATTGTGCCTGAAAAAATGAAACTTTCAGCAATTTCGTATCGTGCCGGAAGATGCCCCCTGTACCGGTATTGCCATCCAGGTAAACCACCAGAGAACGGCCCTTGAGCAATTGGTTCGCCATTTGCATTGCCGCATCAAAGGCTTCGGCATTGATCATATCAAAGCTCGTTTCGCTGCTGTAAGCTGCTTTGATGTTGTTTACGGCCTGGCGAATCTGATCGCCCTGAGATTCAAAGACATTCCGGTCAATAACCAGTGAAAAATCGTATCCCAACCGGATGAGCGCCCCCAAAATAGCCCGGTAACTGCCTAAGTGATAGGTGCAAAAAATCCGGGGCTGGCGGTTATCGCGAACGACATCAATAAAAGCGCCTTCAAATTTATAATCGAATATTCTGGCCGGGAAGTAAGATTCGGCAGGTGCCTGGCTTCTTCCTGCAAGCAATTCGAACAAAACGTCTTCGCTTTTTCTGCCTTCCAGAACTTGTGGCATCAGCGCCTGAATATTGGCGATCGTGAGCGCATAACGCTGCCATTGCAATTCTTTTTTGCTTTGTTCAATTTTCTGAAAGATCCGCTCTTCCACCCGTTGAATGTGCTGTTTAAACTGCTGCTGATACGGCTTCATGCTGTTCTTCTGTATGCTTGATGAGTTTATTGCGATCTACGCTTGTTACAATCAGGCTGCCGGTCATGAAAAGGGTTGAATTACTCCCTGCTTCTACTTTCAGCGACATGGTATCTCCTTTAAACCACTCTACTTCGCCCTGAATCCAGAGTTCGGTTTTTGGAAAGACCGGCTTGAGGAAACGTACTTTTGCTGTCCCCAGTACGCCCAGTTTTTCATGGCTGCCGCGCAGGTTATCCAGCGAATCGTGCCGGTCCAGCTGCAGCAACAAGGCGGCTGATTGTGCGCCTGCTTCCAGCAACAGGACGCCAGGCATGATCGGAAATCCGGGGAAATGGCCCTCAAAGACCGGGTCTTTTTCTCCCAGCCATTTCGATACCAGGATACTTTTACCGGGAACATAATCCCAGACAGAGTCAATCAACAGAATGGGGGAACGGTGCGGCAACAGCGCCTCTACTTCTTCCTTTCCAAGCAATCGTTGCATGTTGTTCATTTTAAAAGGATACTAAAATCATGGAGGCATACCCAAGGCGATCTACCACACCGATCAAACAACTTCTCAGCGATTTGACTGAAGTTTTTTCGATCCGGTTGCCGGAAAGCCCCATGGCATAAAGCAATCCCAGGCTGCCTGCATTGTTGTCACAGATTCCGAACAGCCGCTCGGGCAGGTGGATTTTCGCATGATCCATATCAAAATCCCACCACAATTCTTCGATCAGTTTGCTTGTTTCAAAAGTGTGTGCGCCTCCCAGTACAATGCCGTCTATTTCTTTCCGCCGGCCCCCCTGCTTCAGGATGTCTTCCATCAAGCGCAGCAGCACTTCGTGGTTTTCCTCAAATCCCAGGCGTTGGCCGCTGGCAACTTGTTTTATGGTTGCGTAAATGTGATGGCCTCCTGCACGTGCATTTTCAACGGTTGTCAGTGCAAATGCAGCACCGAATGCGGGGGCAGGCTTTAGTGTGGTTTTCCTTTTTTCGCCCCGCTGCAGGATGTCGTGTAGCGCACAGTCGCCATCCGTAGCTCCTACAATTCCATATTCGGTCTGGGCTTCCTGAAGATGCAGCACGGCCATGTCTATGGCCTGCAAACTACCCGCTGCACCGCCGGATACCGAAAAATTAGGTCCTGTAATCCCCGCCCTGATTGCCATATAACTTGCCGAGGCATTTCCAAGAATATTGGGCGCTTTCATGGGACTCACATAATCGGGCCCCTGTACTTTGGCTGTCAGGTCGAATTCGAACACCTCATCCACAAAAGACAACTCTGAGCCGTCATACAATCCGAAACCATCCGGATTTTGAGCCACTGCTTCCGTCAGGTTTGCAGCTTCGATGGCCTGAAAAGCGACATTGCAGTATAATTTGGTGGAGTTGGCTACAAAGCGGAGGCCTTTATTACCCAGATATTGGTCCGGGTCGAAGTCCGTGAGCACACTTCCTTCCGGCATTCCTTCATTGATCTGGCGGTAGAACGCCTCCAGGCCCCGGCCTGCCGCTGATAAAAAACCAGTTCCGATAATGGCGATATCTTTTTCCATAGCTGCTCGATTTTTAATTTGGATGATAAGCCCCCAACACGATAGAACAAATGTTTCCTCCAAACCCGAAGGCATTACTCAAGACATTTCTCACGCTGATATGGCGCGCAGTTCCGGGATTTACATCCACAGGTATTGGAAATTCAGGGTCTATTTCGTTGGTATTGATGGTTGGTGGAATCATTTGTCGTTAAAGGGTCAGAATCACGGCTATGGCTTCCAGCGCACTTGCTGCACCCATACAATGCCCTAACATGGATTTTAGTGCGCTGACCGGTATCCGTTCCAGGTCTTCTCCAAAAATCTGGCTCAGTGCATTTACTTCCTGAGAATCATTGGCCGGCGTACCCGTACCGTGTGCACTAATGAGGTCAATTTCTGAAGTCAATATGTTGCTGCGTTTGATGGCCGCTTCCATCGCTCTGGAAGCCCCTTTGCCTTCCGGGTCGGGTGCAACCCGGTGATAAGCGTCGCATGTAATGCCGTATCCTTTTACTTCTCCATAAATATGGGCCCCCCTTGCCAGGGCGTGTTCCAGTTCTTCCAGTACCAGCATCCCGGCACCTTCGCCCACAACCATTCCTGTGCGGTTTTTGTCAAATGGCCTGCAATCTTCCTGGGTCATTCCCCCAAGCCGGTAAAATGTGGTATAACAAGACCGGTTAAATCCATCGGCACCTCCTGCCAACATCAGTTTAGCCCTGCCGCTTTTGATCAGTGAGCAAGCCGTTCCTATCGCATAATTACCTGCTGCACAAGCTGTTGGAATAACCACACTGGGACCGCCAAGGTTCAGGGCCCGGGAAACCGTAGTGCTGATTTCAATTGGCCGCATGTGAGTGAACATTGCCTGCGCCTCAATGGGCCAGTCCTGATTCTTTTCTATGATGTTGAACGTGTCCAGAGTGCGATCCATGACATCCTGATTCGCATTGGTGGTTCCGATGATAACTCCGTGCTGGTTGCCCCCCTTGAAGGTTGTAGGCAGCCCTGCGTCCCGGAGGCTTTCCTGCGCAGCAGCGATTGCATAGCGGGTAGCGAGGCCACAATCCTTCAGGTCTTCTTCGGTATCCGTCCAGGATACTTCTGCAGCCAGCATGTTGCCCTGATACTTTTCCAGCGGGAGTTTTGTCATCTTGCGGATGCCGCTGGTTCCAAGGAGGAGGTTGCTCCAGAATGTTTCTTTATCATTTCCTAAAGGCGAAATCACGCCAATCCCGGTAATCACAACTCTTTTCATGTTGCGTATTTTTTTTGGCATTACAGAGTGAAAAGTAAAATTATCCCCTTTCAACAATGATGCAATTCACAATTGTTAATTCGTAGAATTCAATCCCGGTGGGAATTACACGGTTAATCCCCCGTCAATAATAATGGTTTGTCCGGTTAAGTATTCGCACAGGTCAGAGAGTAGGAAGGCTGTCATATTTGCAACTTCTCTTGGTGCGCCCAGCCGCCTTAGCGGTATGTCTTTCGTTAAAAGGTCTTTCGTTTTGCTCTCCATGTGGTCTACCATATCGGTTTCAATATACCCTGGTGCGATGGCATTAATTTGGATATTAAATCGGGCGTATTCCAAAGCCAGCGATTTGGTCAGAGCAATCAACCCTCCTTTGCTGGCACAGTAGTTGGCCTGTCCTTTCATGCCTTTCACCCCTGATACAGAGGACATGTTGACAATCTTTCCACCTCCACGCACTGCCTTTTGAAGATAGGCCTGGCTGAGGTAAAACACTCCATTGAGGTTCGTATCAATCACAGAACTCCAGTCGCTGCGGCTCATTTTGAAAAAAGCGCCGTCTTTCGTAATCCCTGCATTGTTAACAATTCCGTTTAGTCCGCCAAATTCAGCGATGGCGGTTTCGATGGTTGCAGCTGCTCCCTCAGGATTGCTGACGTCGGCACGATAAGGCACAATTTTCCCTGATGCCGTCAGGGCGAGTTGGTCGGCAAATTGCTTTGCTTCTTCTTTACTATTGAGGTAGGTGAACAATACGTTACAACCATGTTCAGCTAAAACGGACACAATGGATTTGCCCAGCCCACGGCTACCTCCCGTCACTATATAATTTTTGCCTGCTAAGTTCATGATGCGCTAATTTAAGTCTAATGACCAGAAACATACTCCTACAGTGTGGCTCTGGAAAATGAACTACTATTTCGGCTTACTTTCTTTTAAAATATACTGTTGCCGAATCCAACTCGTCCCTTACGGGGGTGTGTATCTTATGTGTCAACCAGGTTTGTGAGGTGTTTATCTGCATAAGGGCAATTATCCCTGAGCATGTTTACCGGACTCAGGCCGCAACTGCCTCCTTGTTCCCAATTACCAGATCGGTAATCCTTTCAGGCGTAGTCATCAGATGCAACTGTTCTTCACCGAGTTTAATGCCAAAGAAACGTTCCACCATCACCAGTACTTCCAAACCCATCAGGGAATCGATTCCCAATTCATCGGGCAAACTGGCGTTCGGTGTAATTTCTGAGGGCTCACATTCTACAACTTCAGCTACCATTTTAATTACTTGTTCTAAAATAGCTTCCCTTTGCATGATTCCTGTTTTTTATGAATGATTCAATAGAATGATTTTCAATAGAATGATAAGATCCAAACAATGCTTTCAGGTTTTGAAAGCTAAATTCCGGGTGTTTGCTGGAGTATTTAGCCATAACCTCGATTTACAGAAACCGGGAGTATGGGTCCCCAGGTGGGATAATAGTCGCCAGGGGCAAATTCCCGGTAAAATGAAGTGGCATCTTTTGAGGAATGAAAGCCGAGGTCTTCAAAGCTGTTCAGCAATTCCTCATCATTAAATTTCTCCAAAGGCACGTTGTATTTCTTTTTCATGTTGTTTTTTATTTGAATTAATTATTATTTAAAATCATTGGAAAAATTTACGACATAAAAACCCATGGTTTCTATTATTCGATAATTTCCGTGAATAATTTTCGCTTTAATTTCAAGATCAAATTGCTTAGCTAATTCTTTCGGTAATTCAAAATCTTCTTCTACACTAAACATGATCTTACTGAAAAACAAGTTCTCTGTTTCTGCATGCATCGCCGACTTTGGAAAAGTCAGTTCGATGGAGCCGTTGCTGCTTACACTCAGAATTGCTTTTGTTTTACGCAAACAACAATGAGTTTCCTTGCTTTTGCGCTCCAACAAGTGCTCTGCCAGATCAATATGGCAAACTCCGTAATTGTCGCAGTTCCGGCTTGCTATTCCAAACTTCACCTCTACGACTGCCTGAGCTACGAGAGTGCGGGGTGTTTGGTCCCGGTCAGTTGCGGGAGAAGGCTCTTTTTTCAGCCTTCTCCCTGTATTATGCACTGAATGCATCTCACTAGTTTTTACTTTAACCACCTTCTTTACTTGTTTGTTTGTTCATCAACTGGTACAAATCTACGTTCAAAAGTCTCCTATGTCCTGACAAAATATACTTTTTTGACCTCTTATGTTTTTAATGCTAAATCAAATTTAAAAAACCTAATTCTTTATTTTACAATACTTTATAAAAAATGATTTGGTCGTAAAGTTGCTTCTTTTTTTATTGACCTGAAATTTTGAATTCAGAAACTGATTTTTAACTTTGCATGAATACCTCAAATACCTGATATGTCTGCGGTCACAATTGCGTCTTCAATTTGCTCCGGAGAAAGTGATAATGCTTCTTCAGGTGTATTAATGATTCCGAGAGAAAGTAAAATTGAGATAATGATGGCTGTAAGCATGGCAAATTTGTTTTGAGCGTGAATTAATTTTGTTTGATTGTTTCGTTTGATATTACAAACATAGCCCTGATTGCCACCCGTCACCTGACAGTTATTGCACTACTCGACTTACACTAATTTTGCTTCGTTTTTTTTTGTTTAACAAACAAAATGCTGATTAACAACTAATTGAATTTTGCTTCAATTCGCAATTTTCTATTGCTTTTTAGCTTTGTTTAATGTTGTTTTATTTCTAAATTTCTACCGTTTATGAAATTTTTGATTGAGTTAACCGGCATAGTTTCGCGAAATAAAATCCGCCATATTGAGGTAATGGGAAATGAACGCCCCGGAAAAAAGCAAACCAAAATCAACAAACTATACGAAGCCATTCGCGATGGTCAGATCAAATCGGATGAAGATGCTGCCGATTTTTTAGGTATGGACGTGAAGAGTACGACTTACAGGAATGTAAAAAACAGCCTGAAAAGACGCCTTCTGAATACGATCTTTTTTATAGATGTGAAGCAGGCTATTTACAATGAACAACAAGCCGCTTACTTCAATTGCTGGAGAGAATGGGCTGCTGTGAAGATATTGGTTGCAAAAGGGGCGCATTTTTCTGCCATGGAGCTTTGCCAAAAAATCATCAGCGTTTCCATACAATACGAATTCGTTGACCTGATCATGGATGTTGCCAAACAGATGCGCCTCTATCATGGTACTATTGATGGCGACCGTAAAAAATTTGACTATTACAACAGTCTCTATTTGTATTACGAACAAGCCATGATCGCAGAAAACAAAGTAGAGGAATACTTCTGTGACCTAACAGTAGATACTATCCGGCAAAAAGCAGCCCAGCAAAGCATTTATAGCAAAGCAATCCTGCTTTTCCCCGAACTGGACACTTACCTGAAGGCCTATTCCTTCTTCAGGTTGCAATTTCTGGCGAGGATGATTAAAATAGCAGCCTATATGGCCATGAACGACTACCGCAAAACATTAGCTATCTGTGAAGAAGGGATTGAGTTTTTTGAACTCAAAAACTTCGAGGTCAAAATCCCGCTCTCCGTTTTTTTGCATCAAAAATTAGTTTGTCATCTCCAACTGAAGCAATTCGAGGCGGGCAAAGCCGCAGCTGAAAAATCGCTGAATATGATCCCCGAAGGATCTTTCAACTGGTTTAAGAATCACGAACTTCGTTTTTTGCTGGCCATGCACACCCGTCAGTATCAGGATGCTTACCAAACCTGGAGCAATGCCGTCGAGCACAAAAAATACCGCTATCTTGATGATTCTTCACAGGAAAAATGGACCTTATACGGCTTTTTCCTCCACTACCTGTCACTCCTTGGCAAACTGGGCCTGCCCAAGGAAGAAGTCCAGTTTAATAACTTCAGGTTGGGTAAATTCCTGAACCAGGTCCCTACTTATGTGCAGGACAAACGCGGGTTAAATATCCCGATTCTGATTGCCCAAATCCTTTTTTTAGTACTTAAAAAAGAATATGACCTCGTCATAAACCGTATGGAGGCCATAGAAAAATATTGTAGCCGGTACTTGAGACAGGATGATGCTTTCCGAAGCAACTGCTTCATTCGTATCTTGTTGCAACTTCCTGAAGCCGGTTTCCATCGCGCCGGGGTAGAAAGGAAAGCCCAGAAGTTTTTGGAAAAGCTTAGAACAGTTCCACTGGAAATTGCTTCCCAACCTTTTGAAATCGAAATCATTCCTTACGAAGACCTCTGGCAATTCGCCCTCGATTCTTTAGAAAACAAACATTTCACAGCAAAGCCGATGCGCCGCCAAAGTAGCTGAATTCAGGTTTCAACAGGCATTGTCAGAAATGAATGGATGAATCGCTCCTGTCAAAACTGATCTTTTCCCTGCATGTTGAAACCCGGAACATTGACAATCGCCCGGGAAGGCTATTGAAAAATAGCTCGCCGGGAAGTCGCCGGAAATCGTATAAAGGCACGTATTTATTTTAATGCAAATCCCTTAATTACAGCTTTTTAAAAAAAAAAACACCCTTTTAAACAGACCGAACGGCATCGTCTTTCCCTACAATTTAGCAGCTTCCAAAAGCATTGCCTCGCGCTTTGCCTTCACCGATTTCCCTAATTTTGTTCATCTTCTCTAATGGAAGGGTTAATCGCTAATGTCAAAACAACAAGAATCATGGCAAAATTGAATTTCGGCGGTGTGGAAGAAAACGTAGTCACCCGCGAGGAATTTCCATTGGACAAAGCCCATCAGGTACTCGAAAACGAAGTCATCGCCATTATTGGTTATGGTGTGCAAGGACCAGGGCAGGCCCTCAACCTGCGCGACAATGGCTTCAATGTCATCGTAGGTCAGCGCTTTCCGTCTAAAACCTGGGACAAAGCCGTCGCCGATGGCTGGGTGCCCGGTGAAACGTTGTTCAGCATAGAAGAAGCTGCCGAACGGGGTACCATCATTCAATACTTGCTTTCAGATGCGGCCCAGATTGCCTTGTGGCCTACACTCAAACCTTTTCTTACAGCTGGAAAAGCGCTTTACTTTTCGCATGGTTTCGGCATTACTTATAAAGAACGCACCGGCATTATTCCGCCTGCAGACATAGATGTGATCCTCGTCGCACCCAAAGGATCCGGCACCAGCCTGCGCCGCCTTTTTGTGGCCGGCCGCGGACTCAATTCCAGCTACGCCATCTTCCAGGACGCCACCGGAAATGCCCACAACCGGGTCATTGCACTGGGCATCGGTATTGGATCAGGCTATCTTTTTGAAACCGATTTCAGACGCGAGGTTTTCAGCGACCTCACTGGCGAACGCGGTACCCTTATGGGGGCCATACAAGGCATTTTCGCGGCACAATACGATTGTTTGCGTCGCCGCGGTCACTCGCCTTCAGAAGCGTTCAATGAAACGGTAGAAGAGCTTACACAAAGCCTGATGCCTCTGGTGGCGGAAAACGGGATGGACTGGATGTATGCCAACTGCTCCACTACAGCCCAGCGGGGCGCATTGGACTGGTGGACGAAGTTCCGGGATGCCGTAGCACCGGTTTTTGAGGAACTCTATGACAGTGTTGCTGCCGGCCACGAGGCCCAGCGTTCCATAGATTCAAACAGCCAGCCGGATTACCGGGAAAAATTGGGCCAGGAACTCAAAGCCATGCACGACAGTGAAATGTGGCAGGCAGGCCGTACGGTGCGCAGTCTGCGGCCTGAGGCGCAAGAAGTGCCTGTTGAACAAGAGTAAGGTTTATTGATGATTGATCATTACATGATTGATAATTGATGATGTGACTGGGCATTCACCCTACAGGATTGCTCTGCCACATCATCAATTGTCATTTATCAATCATCTATCATCAATCCTTTTTTACGCATACTGGGTACCCGAGCAATGACTCACAAATCAGAGGTATGACGAAGACCATCCAGCATGAATTGGTCACGGTAGAAAACATATATAAGGCAAAGGTTCGGCTGAAAAACATAGCCGAACCTACTCCTTTGTCTTTCAATTACAACCTGTCCGAGCACCATGGTTGCCAGATTTTCCTCAAGCGGGAAGACCTTCAGGTGGTGCGTTCTTACAAAATCCGGGGTGCCTACAACAAAATGGCAAGCTTGTCGCCGGCACAACTTCAGAACGGGGTCATTTGTGCCAGTGCAGGCAACCATGCCCAGGGGGTAGCCCTTGCCTGTCAGAAAATGGAGGTAGTGGGCAAAATATTCATGCCCGGCGTCACCCCACAGCAAAAAGTTGGTAAGGTAAAGTTGTTTGGAAAAGGATTTGTTGAAGTCATTCTGATTGGCGACACCTTCGACGACGCTTACGCCGAAGCGCTAAAGGTTGCAGAAACACACAACATGGCGTTCATACATCCTTTTGACGATGAGCGCATTATAGAAGGCCAGGGCACCGTCGGCCTTGAAATCCTGGAAGATTGCAAAGTTCACCTCGATTATGTTTTTGTGGCAGTAGGTGGTGGTGGCCTGATTTCGGGATTGGGCAGCTATTTCAAACAGCTTAGCCCGCATACCCGCATCATCGGCGTGGAACCGGCAGGTGCGCCGGCGATGTACGAATCGCTGAAAGCAGGAGAGGTAATTACGCTTGAAAAAATTGACAGTTTTGTAGACGGAGCAGCTGTGCGCCGGGTAGGGCAGAAAACCTTTCGCATCGCCCAACAAGTCATTGACGATATGGTATTGGTGCCGGAAGGCAAAGTATGCACCAGCATTTTGCAGTTGTACAACGAAGAAGGCATAGTAGTGGAACCTGCCGGGGCGCTGACCATCGCCGCACTTGATTTTTACCGCGAACAAATCCGGGGTAAAAATGTCGTCTGTGTGCTCAGCGGCAGCAACAATGACATCGTGCGCACCGAAGAAATCCGGGAGCGCTCGTTGCTTTACGAAGGGCTGAAACACTATTTCATCATTCGCTTTCCGCAACGGGCCGGAGCCTTGCGCGACTTCCTCAATAACGTCCTCGGTCCCACCGACGACATTACGCATTTTGAATACACCAAAAAGCACAACCGCGAATCCGGCCCCGCGCTGGTCGGCATTCAGGTACAATGCCGCGAAGATTACGACCGATTCATGGCTCGGATGGACCAATACCACATCAACTTCCAGCCGTTGAACGACAGCCGAATGCTTTATGAATTGCTGGTTTAACGGTGGCCGGGGTTGTGTAAAGAGGCAAAGGGCAAGGGGCAAAGTGCAATTTTATTTCGTAATGGTCGATGCTTTTGTAAGCGATCAGATTGATTTCACGAAAATATTTCATTCTACAAAATTATTGCCTTTTCCCCTTTGCACTTTGCCCCTTATTTTTTCCCTCGATTTTCTTAATTTACTTCAAAACCGGTCATTTACGCAATCATTTGCAATCAATTACCTTCTCCGCCGGTTATCATAATCAAACCGCACACTTACCCGCAGGCCCGCAAAATATTGCGTGAGGGTTTTTGTGGTCAAAAATTCATAATTGGGTCCGAGCCACGGCTTTACTTCCTCCAAAGCAGGCAGGTTGGATTCGGGGTAATACCGCAATCCCAGCAGCGGGGTAATGGTCAGAAAATCCGAAACGCCGAAATCCATTCCGATACCCCCGCCAATGTTAAAACTTAGCGTTTGCTCATCCGCCATTTCTGTTGCACTGTTAGCTCTGGTATGCAACAGGGTTGCGCCCGGAGAAAGAAATAAAAACAATCCTTTCTCAAAGGTAGGCCCCTCTTTGGAAAAGGTCGGACAATCGCAATCTCCTTTGATGTCGAGCAGGTAGAACTGGGTATTGAAAAAGAAATTAATGGCTGTGTGCCGGAAGGTAAGGTCGCTGTTATTATCGGGACGGGTCCAGTTCGTTTCAGAAAACCCGGCGCCCAGCTCCGGCAAAAACTCGACCCGGTAATTCTTTAGCCGGAACCAGTAATTGACACCCAAGGAAAAGCCATTTTCCATTAAGGCCACGGCGGCAGATTGGTCTCCCGGCGAGTGGATGTACCAGGAAGCATCTTTAGCTTTAAAGTAGCTGGCGTTTAGCCCAACCTGGGCACCCGCACCCGTTGCCATGCCCAGCAAAATACCTACAATAAGGAGTCGTTGATGCACCATTGTTTTGTTTTGAATAGAGAACGCAGCGCCGTTGGTCAAAGTATGAAGTTGGAAAACGATAAAAACATACAATTTCAGCTGCTGCGCCAAATTTGTTAAAAACCTGACTATTGCGCCAATTGTTTTTTCATACCAACAAAACTCCCTTATCTTTATCCACAACACTACCCTTTGAGACAAACCGATTTTTTTACTCTTAAAATAGGTTATCTTATGAGAACATTAGTACATATCATATCCAGACAAAAACAATATTAGGCAGCCTGTACGCCCTACCTTCTTTAATGCTCCAATTCAAGCTTATCCTTGACATCATCCGGCACAAATTGGAGTAGGTTTATCCCAAACCGGCAGAAACCTCCATTACTGTCCGTGCGCAGGTGTTCGATCAGTTCGGAAACTACCTGACCACTTCGGGCAGCTATGGCACGGGCGAACACACGATTGTTTTTAACAATACAAACGCTTTGCACATTTTGGACGCCAATGATTGCGAGCGCCTGTTAACTGTTGAAGTCAGTTTCGTCAATGTAACAGCTACTCCGAATGGAAACTGGGAGTTGCTGGTTTCCCCTAATCCCATTCAGGCTGGCCAACGGCTGCGTGTCTGGCAAAACGGAAATGCTGCTCCTGAAGTTATGATTTCTGTATGGGACGCACAGGGCAGACCCATTCATGAGTTTTTTATGAATGCTCAGGAAAAATACCTCGATACGGAAATGTTAGTGCCGGGGATATACTGGCTGCGCTGGCAACGGGCAGATGGGCAAAGCGATGGGGTGAAGGTTGTGGTTTTGCAGCCTTAGTTCAACGTAAACTGGGGCATTTACTACCTAAAAACGAGTGTTTTGCAACAACCGTGGTCAGGATTTTGTACCTTTTTGGGAAACAAGGCGGACTAAAGCCCGCGGAACATAGCACGGCGCCCTTCGTTTCGCGGGCTTTAGTCCGCCGTTCCTTAAAAAATGCCCGAGTTCACGTTAGTTCAGAAAAAACGCACGGGCCAACAGCGGTTCCATCCTTCGACAGGCTCAGGAACCATCGGGACCGCAATGCCGGTATGTATGGACAAAAAAAAAGCCCCACCTGTGAGGGTGAGGCTATTAAAAAATCAGGCAGCGACCTACTCTCCCACCCGCTTGGGGCAGTACCATCGGCGCAGAAAGGCTTAACTTCTCTGTTCGGAATGGGAAGAGGTGGAACCCTTTCGCTATAACCACCAGAAAGAGGTGTGGGTTTGGGTGTGGGGGTGGGTGTGCACACACACACTCACACTCAAACCCACACCTCTTTCTGGGAATACTCCCCCTTTAGGGAATATTTGCCTTGTTGTTAGTGCAAATCTTACTAGAAAGATAGTTTGTTCCTGAATTTGGGGATCGTGTTCACACCCACACCCAAACTCAAACCCACACCTTTCCATAGAGTATTTGCCTTGTTGTTAGTGCAAATTTTCTTGGAAAGAAGCTGGTTTCTAAATCTGAGAGTGAACGTGCATTGCACACCCACACCCACACTCAAACCCACACTTCTTTCATGGCAAGCCGGCGAGGAAAGCCGAATACAATCTAAGAGCATTCAGTGTTTAGAATCAAAAAATTTGAGGAAGCTTTCGGGTAATTAGTATTACTCGGCTCCACGCATCACTACGCTTCCACCTGTAACCTATCAACGTAGTCATCTTCTACGACCCTCAATGGAATACTCATCTTGGAGACGGCTTCGCGCTTAGATGCTTTCAGCGCTTATCCGTGCCGTACATAGCTACCCAGCGCTGCACCTGGCGGCACAACTGGTACACTAGCGGTACGTCCATCCCGGTCCTCTCGTACTAGAGACAGATCTCCTCAATATTCCTGCGCCCACAACAGATAGGGACCGAACTGTCTTGCGACGTTCTGAACCCAGCTCGCGTGCCACTTTAATGGGCGAACAGCCCAACCCTTGGGACCT